>JBBRLR010000025.1:0-49885 GCA_038231255.1 Thermomicrobiales bacterium
CAGCGAGATTGCCCACCCCCAGCCCCTCCCGACGCGGGAGGGGCTGGGGGGGGGCACAAAGCGACGGGGGCCGGGTGGTCCCCGTCGTTGTTCATTGCTCGTTGCTCGGTATCCGGGTTTAGTAGTCCCGGCTGCCGCCACGGTCCCGGCCACCACCGTAGCCGCCACCGCCGCCACCGCGATAGCCACCGCCGCCGCCGCCGCCACCCGTGCGCTCTTCGCGCGGGCGGGCTTCGTTGACGACGAGCGAGCGCCCGCCGAACTGATAGCCGTTGAACTTCGTGATCGCCTCGGACGCCGAAGCGTCGTCCATCATGTCAACAAAGGCGAAGCCCTTGCTCTGCCCCGTCTCCCGGTCCATGATGAGACGCACGGTGCTCACTTCGCCAACTTCGGTGAAAAGCTCGCGTACCGCTGACTCCGTCGTGGTGTAGGGGAGGCCCCCAACGTACAAACTCTTGGCCACTGCCTTTGTCCTTCTCGCTCGCTGGTCGGAACCTCGCTCGCGGATTTTCGTCTCGCGGCTGATCCATACCAGCGGTTCTGCGAAGACGCACAGTTGCTAGTATATCACGACGCACAATGGCGTGCCAAATACCATGTTTTCTCGGCAACACGCTTCAGGAGTTGGAATGGCAACAGATGATTATGATGTCGCGGTCGTTGGGGCCGGGCCGGGCGGGAGCGCGGCGGCGATCGTACTGGCGCGCGCCGGGTTGCACGTCGCGCTGATTGACCGGCAGGGCTTCCCGCGCACCAAACCGTGCGGCGACCTGATCGGCTGCGGCGGCATCACGCTCGCCCGCGCACTCGGCGTAGCGAGCGAAACCCTCGCGCCGTATCAACCACTACGCGGAGCGGTCGTCGTTGCGCCGGAAACGCGCCCGCTCGTCCTGCGGGCCGGGAAACGTGGTCGGGATGATGCTCGTGTCATCCCGCGCCATATCTTCGACACGGCGCTCGTCCGCACCGCCGAGCAGGCGGGCGCGGATTTCGTGCGCCTGCATGTGCGCGAGCTGCTGCGTGAGCATGGTCGCGTCGTCGGCGTGAGCGGCGGCGATGCCCGCACCGCCACGACGATCCGTGCCCGCGCGGTGATCGGCGCGGACGGCTACGGATCGCGAATCGCGCGGTCGGTGCGCGGCGACGAAACGACGCGCACCGGGCAAATCGGTATTGCCCTCCGTGCCTACGCGACGGGCTTCTCACTCCCCCACGCGTGGGATGGCTGCCTCGTCTTCGCGTACGACGCCCAAACCGCGCCCGGCTACGGCTGGCTGATGCCGCTGCCGGACGGCGGCGCGAACATCGGCATCGGCACACTCGCGCGGGCGACCGACACCCCCGACACCGCGCATCTGCGCACCCTTTTCGACCGTTTCGTCTCCGGTACACCGTGGCTGGCGGGTGCAACAATCGCCGATGATCTGCCGCCGCGCGCGTGGCCGCTCGCCCTCGCGCCGCGTCGCGGCCCGCTTGTCGGCGGTGGCGTGCTGCTCGTCGGGGAAGCGGCGGCGCTCGTCGGCCCGATGACGGGCGCGGGCATCTACCCCGCGATGCGCTCCGGCGTTTGGGCGGCAGAAACCCTGATCGCGGCCTTCCGCGCGGGAGACCTTTCCCGTCACGCCTTGCTGCCGTACGAGCGGCGCGTCCACCGCCGCTTCCTCCCTCAGCACCACGCCGAAGTATGGGCGCAACGCCTGCTGACCAACCCCACCCGCCTCCGCCGTGTTACGAACACCGTCCGCCCCCTCCCCTTCACCGCCCCCCTCGGCGCATCGCTCCTCCTCCACCTCGGCTAACGTTCCCTCAATACACCAACGGGATGAGTTTTTTAACGGAGCGGCGGTAGGCGGGGTAGGCAGGGAACTTTTCGGTCAGCCATGCTTCTTCACGGCGGGCCTTGGCGTCGAAAAAGACGAAGAAGATGGCGGCGAGCAGTGCGCGGGTCCGATTACCGGTCAGGAGGCCCGCGCCGAGCGTGATGAGGATCGCGCTGCTGTAGATCGGGTGGCGTACGACGCCGTAGATGCCATCCCGCACGAGCGTCGCGTCCTCTTTCGGGTGCGGGAGCGGCGTCAGGTTCTCACCGAGATCGTGGGAAGCCGCCCGCGCCATCGCCACACCTACCACCGCAAGCGGCACTCCGACGACCCGCCCCACTCGCCGCCATCCCGGCGACCACGCGCCACCTTTCCCCGGCGCGACAATCGCCGCGACAAACAGCGCCCCCTGCGCCACCACCCACCATTCGCCACGCTCCCCAAACGAACGCGCAGACACGTTTTCGTCAACCATTTTTCCTCTCCTCTTTGCGTCCTCTGCGTCTCTGCGGTTCTCCCCGGTTTCCGTCACCGTAACCGCGGATCGAGCGCGTCGCGGATACCGTCGCCGAGCAGGTTGAAGCCGAGCACGGTGATCGCGATAGCAACGCCAGGGAAGATCGAGACCCACGGCGCGGTTTCGAGGAAGCCGTAACTGCTGTTGAGCATCGAACCCCACGACGGCGCGGGCGGGCGATTCCCCAACCCGAGGTAGGCCAGCGATGCCTCCGCGAGCACGGCGTATGCGAAGGTCAGCGACGAATGGACGATCAGCGGCGGTGTGACATTTGGGAAAACATGCCGCGCGAGGATGCGCCCGGTCGGCACACCAACCGATGTCGCCGCCTCGATGTACGGCGTTTGCCGCACCGACAGCACTGAGCCGCGCACGATCCGCATAAACGCCGGGATGCTCGTGACGGCGATTGCGATAAAGACATTGCGCAGCGAGTTGCCGAGCACCGCGACGAGTGAGATGGCGAGGAGCAGACTGGGGAAGACATTGAGTACGTCCATCACCAGCGTCAGACTAGTATCGAGCCAGCCGCCCCAGTAGCCCGCGACGAGGCCGAGCACAACACCGAACACCCCCGCGAGCAGGACGCTGATGACGCCGACCTCGAATGAAATCCATGCGCCGTGCAGGAGGCGACTGAGGATGTCCCGCCCGAACTCGTCCTGCCCGAGCCAATGGGCTTGGCTGGGCCGCGCGAACCGCTCGCGGATCGTCTGCTTCAGCGGGTCGTACGGCGAAACGCGCGGCCCGATCACCGCGATGACGAGGAACGCGCCGACAATCACCACGCCAGCCATCGCCAGCTTCTGCCGCCGCAGCGCGGACCACGCCCGCCGCCGTCGTCGCGGCTCCAGTACCGCCTGCAACGGCAGCGCGACCGCCCCTTTACCCTGCACTTGCACGACTACCTCCGAAACCGAGCACAGAGATCGCAGAGGACACAGAGAACACAGAGGGAAGAGAGATGAAAGGTATCATGAGAACGCCGGAATCCTTCATTTTCCATCCCATCTCTGCGCTCTCTGTGTTCTCTGTGTCCTCTGTGCTTTCATCTTTCGACTTCAGCTTACGCGGATGCGCGGGTCAATGATGGCATACAGGACGTCCACGACGAGGCTGATGAGGACAGAAACGACGGCAATCACGAGCACCGTGCCCTGGACAATGGCGTAATCGCGGTTCTGGATCGCGTCGAGCGTCAGGCGGCCAATGCCGGGCAGCGCGAAGATTTGCTCGATGATAAAAACGCCACCTAAGAGCCGCGCGATCTGGATGCCGAGCACGGTAATGATCGGGATCAGGGCGTTGCGCAGTACATGGCGATTGAGAACGATCGCCTCCCGCAGCCCCTTCGCCCGCGCGACCCGCACATGATCCTGCCCGAGCATTTCCAGCACCGCCGAGCGCGTCTGGCGCATAATCACCGTCGCCAGCGGCGCGCCGAGGGCGATGGCGGGCAGCACCATATGCTTAATGTTGCTCCCGGCGTCCTGGGTGAACGGGACATACTGAATCGGCGGGAGCCAGTGGAGTTTGAGCGAGAAGATCAGGACGAGCAGCGTCGCCAGCCAGAAGTTCGGCATCGAAACGCCGACCAGCGTCGTCAGCGTGGCGAGGTAATCCATCCAACTATTGCGGCGCACAGCGGCGACGATGCCGAAGAGCATCGCCGGGATGCTTCCAAAAATCGCCGCCAGCAGCGTCAACTCAAAGGTGACGGGCATCCGCAGGCGCAGTTCTGTGGTGATCGAGCGTCCGCTACGGAGCGACGTGCCGAGATCGCCATGCGCGACGTGTTCCGCCCACTTGAGGTACTGCACGGGCAGCGACGCATCCAACCCATACTCATGGAGCAACTGTGCCTTCTGCTCGACGGTCATCCGTTGATCTACGCCGATCAGCAGTTCAAGCGCATTTCCTGGCAGGAGATGGATAAGCAGAAATGTGACGATAGACACGCCGATCAGCAATGGCACGAGCAGCGCCAACCGCCGCGCGATGTACCTCCCCATGCGTCGCTCCTGGGAAGTAGTCGGTAGTCAGTAGTCAGAAAGGACGTGTGGCCTTCTGCGTACTGACTACCGACTACCGACTACTCATCCTACTTGTCGAGCCACGTATCCTTCAGCGCGATATTCGTGCCGGTGGCGATGTGGGTGTACCCCTTCACGTAGGATTTCATCGCCTCGTACTGGCTGCCGACGTAGAGCATCACCCACGGGTTGTCCGTCAGCAGGATCTGCTGCAACTGCGCATAGACTTTCTTACGATCATCCTGTTTGGTCGAGGCGACGCCGTCCGCGACCAGTTTGTCGAAGTCCGGGTTGCTGTAGCCTGAGTTGTTCGAGGCGAGACCGGTGCCGAAGTTGCTGAGCATGATTTCGTTCGGGTCCGTGTACCCGCTCGTGCCGCTGACGAGCATCTCGTAGTTTTTCGCATTGTTGTCGGCGATGAAGGTGCCATTGTCCTGCGGCAACACGTCGGCGGTGATGCCGATCTGCTTCAGCTGATCCTGCACCGCGAGCGCGGCGTTCGAGAGGAACGGATACGAGGACCACGTCTTGATCGTCGTCTTGAAACCGCTCGCGAACCCGGCATCGGCGAGCATCGCCTTCGCGGCCTTGATGTCCTGCGGCGGCACTTTCGTGTCGAGCGTCGCCCAGTAGCCGGGCGGGAAGACGGTCAAGGTCGGGATCGCCAGTCCGTAGAAGGCCGCGTCAACGATTGATGGCCGGTCCATCGCCAGCGAGATCGCTTGCCGCACTTTCGGGTTCGCCCACGGCTTGTCCTTCTGCGTCAGGTTAAAGCCGAGATAGCGGATGTTCGTGTTCTGATCGCCCGCAATCGCCAGGCTCTTGTCTGCCTTCAGCTGCGGGATGTCTTTCGCAGGGGCGTACTCGACGAAATCCACCGTACCGGTGCGAACGGCCGTGCTGCGTGCCGTATCGTCGGGCACCGGCACGAACTCGATGCCGTCCAGATATGGCTTACCCGTCTCGTAGTAGTTCGGGTTGCGCTCCAACGTCAGTTTGGTGTTCGGTGTGTAATCTTTGAACTTAAAGGGGCCGGTGCCGTTCGCGAACTTCGTCAGATCGCCGTTCTTGTCCACGTCCTCTTTCTTGACAATCGCGTAGTTCGGACTCCACAACCCGACAAGAAAGGAGGCGTCCGGCTTCTTGAGGGTGATCTTCACGGTGGCGTCGTCCGGCGTTTCGATCTTGCTAATGCTGGACAGGCCCGCCGTGCTGGTAGACTTCGTTTTCGGGTCCAACACGCGCTCGTAGGAATACTTCACGTCGCCCGCAACAAGCGGCTGACCATTGTGGAACTTGACGCCCTGGCGCAATTTGAAGGTATACACAAGGCCATCCGGCGAGATTTCCCACGACTCCGCGAGGTCCGGCTTCGGCGAAAGTGTCGCGTCTATTGTGACGAGACGGCCGTAAATATGTTCGACGATATGATTCGTCGCCGTCAGGCTCGTGCTGTGCGGGTCGAGCGCGACGGGATCGCCCTGCAAGCCGACTTTGAGGATGCCACCCTTTTTGGGCGTGCCCGCCGCCGCTGCGGTCGTCGCTGCGGGAGAAGCGGCCCCGGTCGCCGCCGGCGCGCTCGTTCCCGCCGCGCCGGTTGTGGCGGCGGGTTTGGTCGCCACAGCTGCACTCCCGGACGCGGTGGTCGCCGCTGGGCTGGCCGCGCCCGCCGCCGGTGATGCGGCGGCGGATGGTTTCGCCGCAGGCGTGTCCGTTGCACTGCTGCTGCTACCGCATGCCGCAAGAATTGCCGCCGCTGCGGTCGCCGCTGTCCCGCCGAGGAACGCGCGCCGCGTCAAATCCTGTGTCCGATGCTTGTGTTCGTCGCGATTGTCCGCCACTGCTCGTTCTCCTCTCCACCATAGTGTGATTGTGCAGCCACACCGCACGGCTCGCCATGATCTCCGCTGGCGTTGGGCAGGCGCACCGACCCGTTCCGAGGTGTGATCGTGCGTGAGATATAGCATTTTCCCTGCGGGAATGTCAATGATAGGACCTACGCAGTTGGGACGATTTTCCTGGTGGTGGCGGGCTTTAGCCTGCACCGGAGAGGCAGGCTAAAGCCCGCCACCACTGGATTCCTCTTGCGAACTGCGTAACTCCTAAATGAAATGAGGAGAGACCTACCCCCCGTTCGCCCGTGCCGCGCGGACGACGCGTTCCGGGGTCATCGGGATTTCGTAGACACGCACGCCGATGGCGTCGGCGATGGCGTTGGCGATGGCGGCGGCGCCAGGCACAACGGGCGGCTCGCCGATTCCCTTGCCGCCGAACGGGCCGACGGGCGCAGGAATTTCGATAATGATCGTTTCGATGGGCGGCACGGCATCCATCCCCGGCACGGCGTAATCGAGGAACGAAGCAGTCAGGAGCGTGCCACGGTTATCGTAGACCATGCTTTCGTACAAGCCCCAGCCAATGCCTTGCGCGACGCCGCCCATGATCTGGCCGTCCACCGACGCCGGGTTGATCGCCCGCCCGACATCCTGCACCGCGACGTACTGCACGACCTGCACATCGCCCGTCTCGGCGTCCGCCTTGACCCGAACGAGATGGGCGGCGGCGCCGGGCGCGCGGTTCGTTTGCGCTGTCGTGCCGCTGCCATAAACGGGTGCGTACCGTCCGCCGAAGGTCATCGTCATGCGGGCGAGTTCGGCAATCGGCTTCTCCTGCCCCGGCGAACCTTTGACGCGAACCTTGTCGTCCACAATTTCGAGGTCTTCCGGGGCCGCTTCCAGTTGCTCCGCAGCGATTTGCAGCAACTGCTTCTTCGCCGACTCGACCGCCTGAATGACCGCCGGTCCGACGGTGTAGAGAATCTTGCTACCACCGGCGGAACCGGCGTACGGGGCGGTATCGGTATTGCCGGAGATGATCTGCACCTTCTCGACATCCACGCCGAACACTTCCGCCGCCATGATCGCGAACGAGGTATTGGAGCCGGTGATGTCCTGCGAGCCGAGAACGAGGGCGAGCGAGCCGTCCGCGTTCAACCGGCAGGCAGCCGACGCCGGTTCCAGCCCCCCGAACCATGCGCCGACCGCGATGCCGACCCCCTCACCGACGACCCCGCCGCGCCCCGTCCAAGCCGGGTGCTTCTGCAACGCTTCGAGGCAATCCTTCAAGCCGACGGGCGCCCACGGCGTGTTGTCCGGCAGGAGATCGCCTTCCCCGACGATGTTCTTGAGGCGGAAGGTGATGTCATCCATCCCCAGTTCTTTCGCCATCAGACTCATGTTCGATTCGATGGCGAAGGTTGCCTGCGGTGCGCCGGGCGCGCGGTACGCGCCGAGCGTCGTCTTGTTCGTGTGGACATCGTATGCCTCGATGTCGAGGTGCGGAATCTTGTAGTAGCCGCCGAGCAGCAGGGAGGCGATGCCGGAGGGTGCGCCGGGGAAGGCGCCCGTGTCGAAGACGACCTTCGCCTTCAGTGCGTGGAGTGTCCCATCCCGCTTCGCACCGGTCGTCAACTCGATGAAGCAACCAGGCGCTGGGTTGCCGGACAGGAACTCCTCCATCCGCGACAGGACGAAGCGAATCGGGCGGCGCGTCTTAATCGCGAGGATCGCGGTGAGCGGTTCGTAGAGTAGGAACTTGCCGCCGAAACCGCCGCCGACGGGCATCGCCGTCATACGCACCTTGTTTTCAGGCAACCCCGTCGCCAGCGCGCACGCCGAGCGGCAATAGAACATCGCCTGCGTACTCGTCCAAACCGAGAGCGTGCCGCTGTTGTCCAGCATCGCGACGGTGGAATGCGGCTCGATGTACGACTGATGGACCATATTCGTCTTGTACTTGCGCGTCACGACGATGTCGGATTCCGCCAGCCCCTGCTCGATTTCGCCCCGGTGATAATGCTTAAACGCGGAAACATTCGGTGGCAGATCGCGCTTTTCCTCCGCGACGGCGGCGACAGCGGCGTGCATGTCGAGTTCGTCCGCGCCGCCCTCCTCCTTAAAAATCGCACGAGGCGAGTCTGATTGCATCGCTGCCTCGGCGTCGGTGACGACAGGCAATTCCTCGTAGTCCACCTGCACGAGCGATGCCGCTTCCACCGCAATCGCCTCCGACTGCGCGACGACGACCGCGACGGGCTGGCCATAGAAAACGACGCGCCCCTGCGCGAGCGGCAAACGGGCGGGCGGCATCTTCCAGATCGGCAGGATGTCCTCGGCGGTGCAGACGTCAATGACGCCGGGGAGAGCGCGCGCCGCGCTCGTATCAATGCCGCGAATCTTCGCATTCGCGTAGATGCTATTGACGAGCCGCGCATGTGCCATGCGGGGGAGCGTCAGGTCGCCGGTAAACTGCTCCTCACCGGTCAGTTTCTTCGGCCCATCCTGTCGCTTGGTTGCTTTACCGACATACTTGAACGCTGTTGCCACCGGCCACGTCCTTTCGATTCCCGATTCCGATTATTGCGCGGGCACAAAATCCGGCCTTGCGGCGGAGCAAGGCCGTGAAAATGATCCGTCTCCATGCCCGATCCGTCAAGCACTGATCAGTCTGCGTCGCAAACTAAAAACGATAACAGCGCTTGTTCAGGCCTGACGCCACTGGAGAAATGGTTGTGCCCGGGAAGTTCTGTAGTTTCCTCCACGCCAATCTCATCATCGCGGGTGCATTGTGAATAAGCGCCTTTCTCCCTATCGCCCGTTACCCCCGATGCGAGCACCTATCCCTCGGCCATCGCGCTCTCCACGTCGTAGCTCCAAATCCAGTCGAACCGGGCGACGGGTGCCTCCGGGCTAGCGCTCAGGCGCGCATTCCGCGCCTCCACCTCCGCCGGGTCCGTAAGCTGCACCAGCCGCGCGGCATCGCGCGACGCGGTCTGGACGGCGGCGGTGCGCTCCCGGCGACAGGCGGCGTAGACCCCGATCGCGTGCTGCGGATCGTTGCGGCCTGCGGCGAGGCAGCCCGCCAGTACGCGCGCGTCCTCGATGCTGTGGCTGGCGCCCTGCGCCATGTATGGCAGCATCGGGTGCGCGGCGTCTCCTAGGAGTGTCACACGCCCGCGCGTCCACGTCTCCAGCGGTGGCCGGTCAAACAGCGCCCACTTGAACACCTGCTCGGTGCCCGCAATCAGCGCCCGCACCTCGGAATGCCATCCCGCGTAGAGGGCCAGCGCCGCGTCGCGGTCGCCGCGCGCCGACCAGGATTCCTCGTGCCAGTCATCGTCGCTCTGCGTGTTCCCAACCCAGTTCACCAGCCGCCCCCCTGCGACATAGAAGCACACGAACTGCTGGCGTGGCCCCCAGAAGGAGTGGTGTCGCATTTCCAGCCCGGCCTCATGCCCGACCGCTGCGGGCGCAAGGCCGCGCCACGAGATCTGACGTGCCCAGATCGCCCGGTCGGAGCCCGCAACGTGCTCGCGTACCACGGAGTGAACCCCATCGGCGCCGATGAGTAGTTCGCCAGTCGCGTTGCGCCCGTCGGCGAAGTGGACCGTCACGACGGTGTCGTGTTGCTCGACGGAAATGCAGCGGGCGCCGAGGGTGATGTGCTCGTCGCCGAGGGCGGCACGCAGCGCGTCGTGGAGGTCCGCGCGGTGCAAATGGTAGAAGGGTGCACCCCAGCGGGTCACCGCTACGTCGGCGAGCGGTACCCGACCCAAGAGCGCGCCGCTCTGCCAGTCGCGCGAGTCGAGTGAGAGGGAGACGACGCCGACAGCACGGAGCGCCTCGGCGAGCCCGAGCCCGTGCAGGACCTTGATGGCGTTGGGGCTGATCGCAACCCCGGCGCCCACCTCCCGCAGGGCGCTGGCCTGCTCATAGACGTGGGCGTCGAAGCCGGCCCGACGCAAAGCGAGGGCGACCGTCAGGCCACCGATCCCGGCACCGACAACGAGGATGCGCATGGTGAAGTCCTTTCTTCCATTCGGGGCTCCCCCTGAATGCACGCCGCAGCGCCGCCGGAGACCGATGCACGAGACGAGAATGATCCGCATGGTACCGATCTACCCCGGCAATCGCAACCACCGCTCAGGCGAATAATCGCTACATTCATCCACGAGTCCTTCCTTCGTTGCGATGCCCAGGAATGGTTGCTCAGGTCGAGGTAGCATCGTGCGCCGATCCACGCTGCCACGCATCCAGCTCCGCGTCCAGTTGTCCCGCCAACTCGGGGACGAGGCTCTCTGAGAAACTCGTGCCGCACAGCACTTCGGTGATCTCGCGGACTTTGTGCGTCGAGACTCCTTCGACATACATCTCCATGAGTGCGAGTATCAAGGCTTTCTCGTTGCGCTGGTAGCGCGCGAAGAGCTGGGTCGAGAACGTCCCATCGCGGTCCTGCGGCACCTGCAAAATAAGCGAACCGACGCGGGTGTTGAGTTGGCGCGGCTTGTAGCCGTTGCGATAGCCTCGCCGCTCCGCGCTATGCTCGTACGGTTCGGCGTGCATAATGGGCGGCCATCTCCGCCTCGAGCACTTCCTGGACGACCCGCTCCACGCTGAGCCGCAGAAAGTCGGGATCGTCCGTCAGGACGGATTGCGTCGCTGCGGTCATGCCGATACGCTGTTTGTAGCCTATCACCTTCCTCCTTCGATCCGGTTCATTGCACTACCGATCGCGGAGGATGATGGCCGCCTGTCAAAGCGGCGATCTATTTACAGGACTCTATGGACACAACAGGAGAAATATGTAGGCGCGCCAGACCTTTGCAGAAAGGGAGCGATGAAGTGTGTCATCGCAAATAGTTTATCCATTCTTCTTTACATCACGTTGCCGGGCAAGGAAGAATGCGCCGAGTTCGGCCATCGTCGTCACTTCTTCGGGGTTCAGCATGTGGACCATACGCTTGATCGTCACGCGCGGGGTCACATCGCCGCGCGTCGGTAGAGCAAAGCCGATTGCCTCAGTGCTCGTCGACTGCGCCCCGACACGCAGTTCGTCCGCGACGAGTTCCAGCACGTCGGACAACTCCAGGCCGAGCGCGGCTGCGAGCCGTTCGAGCACGGATGCGGACGGATACTTCTTGCCCCGCTCGATTTCGCCCAGATACACGACCGAAAGCCCCGCCTGCTCCGCGAACGCCTTAAGCGTCTGCGACCGCTCCTGCCGCGCCCGCCGGATGACCGCACCCATCGTTTGTTGCAAGTCCGCCATCTCGTTCCTCCGCGAATATTCTGATCACATATGCTGTAAGCATTTCTTTTCGTTGCATTCTACGTTTCCAGCATCTATTGTGCAAGGGGCGGCGGCAGAGTTGCAGGGATCGAGCAAGGAGAAGCAGACATGGAACCCCGAAATGTCATCCCGGCAGTAATCGAAAGTACCAATCGCGGCGAGCGTTCTTGGGACATTTACTCGCGGCTCTTGCGGGATCGCGTCGTCTTCGTCGGCGCGCCGATTGACAGCCAGATCGCGAACCTCGTGATCGCGCAACTCCTTTTCCTCGACTACGAGGACCCGGAGAAGGAGATTCGGCTGTACATCAACAGCCCCGGCGGCGAGATCTATGCGGGCCTCGGCATTTACGACACGATGCAAATGCTCAAGTGCGATGTTTCGACCGTCTGTATGGGGCTGGCGGCGAGCATGGGTTCCGTGCTCCTGATGGCGGGAGCGCCCGGCAAGCGATACGCGCTGCCCAACTCCCGCGTCCTGATCCATCAAGGTTCCAGCGGGTTCAGCGGCAATAACCCGGATGTCGAGGTGCAGGCGCGCGAGGCGATCGGCCTCGTCACACGGTGCATCGAGATCATGGCCTGTCACACAAGTCAGCCGTTCGACAAAGTGAAGCGGGACACCGAGCGCGATTATTTCATGGGCGCGGAAGAAGCGCGGGAATACGGCATCATAGATGAAGTGCTCCAGCCACAGTCAGCGGCCCTGGCGCATATTCGGTAGCACATCGCCTTCCAGCATCGCCACGGTTACCGTGCCCATAACGGCGTCCGCATCCCCGGATTCGGCGATGGTCAGCAGTGTCGCATCGGTGACGCCGATGACCTCGACGGGCGTGGAGCGGCGGGCGTCTACGAGCGCTTCCTGAACGATCCGGATCGCGCCCTCCCACTGCGACTGCCGTCGCAGCCAGACGAGGTGCGTGCGCGGGTAGCGCCGCACGAGCCGCCGCACCTTCTCCCGATCCACATGCCCACATTCGATCCAGAGGCGCGGCTCGCCCGCATCATCGAGCGCGACGAGGTCCGGCTTGTAGCGCAACCCAATTGGCGCTTCAATCCGCACGTCCGGGTAGTCCGGGGCATAGCGCGCGTAGCCAATCGCCTTGAGCAGCACATGCGCCGTGGACTCCCCCGCCCGCTTCGCGAGCACGAGCGTCCGCCCGCCCGCCCGTATCCGCAGTGTCCGCGCCAAATGTAACTCGTCCACAATATCCGCCGGCATTGGCATCGGCCTCCTGAGAAGGATTGAACCACGAAGACACGAAGAGCACGAAGGAAACCAAGAAAGGAATCCTTGTTGCTCTTCTTCCCTCTTCGTGCTCTTCGTCGCGTACAATGGCGCGCGGGCGGGGAGGGTCGCGACGAAGGAGCAGCGCATGGACACGAGCGTCGAGCATCTCAAGCAGTATATTCGGGACATCCCCGACTTCCCGCAGCCCGGCGTGCTGTATCGGGACATCACGCCGCTGCTCGCGAACGCCGTCGCATTCAAGGAAGTACTGGACGCCCTCGCTGCGCGTTATCGGGAGGCGCGGGTCGAGGCGGTGGTGGCGGTCGAGTCACGCGGGTTCATCTTCGGCGCGCCGCTCGCCTATCTCCTCGGCGTCCCGTTCGTGACCGCCCGGAAGTTCGGTAAACTGCCGTACGAGACGATCAGTGTCGCGTACCAACTCGAATACGGCGAGGCGATCATCGAGATGCACACCGATGCCCTGACGCCCGGACAGCGCGTCCTGATCGTGGACGATCTGCTCGCGACGGGTGGCACGACCGCCGCGACGGTCGAGTTGGTGGAAAAACTTGGTGGCGAAGTGATCGGCGTCGCCTTCGTGATCGAATTGACCTTCCTCAATGGCCGACAGCGCCTCGGTAATCATGACATCTTCGCGCTCATCCAGTACTGAAAAGGAGCATGCGACGTGGCGGACAGGATCAAGATTGGCGTGATCGGGACGGGCGGGATCGCGACGCTCCGCCATCTGCCGGCATTCAAGGAGGCCGAAGCAGCGGGCAAGGCGGAGGTCGTGGCCGTCAGCGATGTCGTGGAGGCGAGCGTGCGAGCCGCCGCCGCGCGGTTCGGCGTGCCGCACGCCTTCACCGACTACAAGGAATTACTCCAGTTGCCGCTCGATGCCGTCAGTGTCTGCACGCCGAACGCGTTCCACGAGCCGATTGCTCTCGCCGCGCTCGATGCGGGGATGCATGTTCTGTGCGAGAAGCCGCTCGCGCTCGATTACGCGGGCGCGCGGCGGATGACCGAACGAGCCGAAGCGACGGGCCGCAAGACGGCCGTGAACTTCCGCTATCGCTGGATTCCGGCAGCCGGCTTCATCCGCGACATGATCGCGGGCGGCGAACTGGGCGAGATTTACCACGTCTACGCCAACTACTTCAATGGCACGATGCACGATCCCACAACGCCGATCAGTTGGCGGCAAACGCGCGCCGAATCGGGCACCGGCGCCTTGGGCGATCTCGCCTCGCACATCATTGACCTCTGCCGCTGGTGGATCGGCGAGTTTGCGAATGTGGACGGCCATCTGCGCACCTTCACCACCGAGCGCCCGCTGACGACCGGCGGTGTCGGCCCGGTGGATGTGGATGACGCCGTTTCGATCCACGCGCGGTTCGCGAGCGGGACGGAGGGCGTCATCAACGCCAGCCGCTGCGCCATCGGGCACAACAACCACCAGCGAATCGAACTCTACGGCACCAAGGGCGCGGTGATTTACGAGATCGAGAAGAACGATGAGGGCGGCGACCGGATTCGCATCTGCCTCGGCAGCGGGCAGGCGCGCTACAACGCCTTCGCGACGATCGCCGTCCCGCCCGCCTATCTGCTCGGCACGCCGCAACGCGTGATGACCGACTTCATTGACGCCATCCGCGCCGACAATCAGCCATCGCCCGACTTCACCGACGGCATGCGCTGCCAGGAAGTGCTCGATGCCGTCGAACTGTCGGATCGCGAGCACAGCCCGGTGGACCTTCCGCTCGCCGTCATGTGATTACCGGTAGCGTAGGCTTCAGCCTGCGCACGGTCACATCGGCTGCGCGAGGGGTGTGCGGCGGATGTCGCGCACATGCGAGAAATCGGCCAGATCGGCGAAAAACGACTGCTTGTTCGCCGCCTTGCCGTATTCCATCGCCATCTGCACCGGCACGACGAGTTCGATCTGGTTGCCGTAGGTCGCCGTCACGCGCCCGCCCATCCGTCCGATGGCGAGCGCCGTGCCATCCACAACGGCAGGGTCGTCGCTGTCGAGGACAAGGGTGATGCGCACATCTTCCTTCGGCGTCATCAATCCCTGGGCGCGGGCGAACTGGCGGGCGGGGTCAAGCCCTTGCGTCTGGTAGATGACCAGCAGCCGCTGAAAGACCTCGTCTACCTTGTCTATCGTGCGCCCGCTCGGCGGTAGGGCGGTGGTACGCGCGGCGCCGGTGTTCGTCGGATTCGGCGCGGGTGAGGGGGTCGCGGAAGAACCGCCCCCACCGCACGCGGCGAGCAGCAGGGCCAGCAGGAGCACGCACGCCAGCCACCGGCGACCGGCGACCGGCTCTCCTTCCACATCCATGCACGCTCCTCCATAACCGTGCAGCAACCAGCCGCCGCCACATGCGGTACTGACGTCATCATGGAAACGCACCGCGCGCCCGATTCGTTCCAACATCACGCGATCATGCATCATCCGGGCGATGGACAGCTTCCCGCCTGTATATCCGGCAAGCGGGAAGGAGTAGAAGGGTTTTAGGTTTCCTCGACCATCATGCGAATATTCTGCTTCGCCCGCAGCGTGACGAGCGGTTCGATTTCGATGCGCTGGCCGGGGGCGAGATCGGGCGCGAAGCGTTGGAGGATGATCAGCACGATGGTTTTCAATTCCATCAGTGCGAAGCCGGAGCCGATGCAGGAGCGCGGTCCTGCGCCGAAGGGGATGTAGGCGTACGGCGGGTAATGTTCGCCGTGTTCGGGGTCGAAGCGTTCGGGCAGGAAACGCTCGGGGTCCGCGAAAACCTCCGGCATCCGGTGGGTCAGGTACTGGCTGAAGCCGACGATTGTTCCTTTAGGGAGGTGATAGCCGCGCAACTCCACATCTTCTTGCGCAATGCGCGTCCCAGCCCACGCGGGCGGGTAGAGGCGCATGGATTCCTTGATGACGCATTCGAGGTAGGTCAGGCGGGCGAGATCGGCGGACGTCGGCAGCCGGTCACCGAGTACGGTGGCGATCTCATCCCGGAGCCGCTGGCGGATTTCGGGGTGCTGCGCGAGCAGCATGAACGTCCAGCCGAGGGCGTTCGCGGTCGTCTCGTGCCCGGCGGCGAGAAAGGTCAGCACCTCGTCGCGCACCTGCGTGTCGGTCATCGCCGTGCCGTCATCGTCGCGGGCGGCAAGCAGCATGGAAAGGATGTCGCCGTGGTCCGTCCCGTCCGCGCGGCGTTCGGCGATCAGCCCGTAGACCATCGCGTCCATCTTCGCTTTGCTTTCCAGAAAGCGGCGATACGGGAAGCCCGGCAGGTTGACTTGCATGTTCAGGAATGAGATCGGCCGGAAGCGGAGAAAGCCGATCATCCCATTGACGCTCTCCCCGATCGCGCCGGACTGGTAAGCGAGATCAACATCGAAGAGCGTCCGCCCGACAATCGTCAGCGTCAGATCGTGCATCGCGGCGGAGAAATCGAGCGTTTGGCCCGCATGCCACGTATCGAGCATCCGCGCCGTCTCCGCCGCCATCGCCGCTTGGTATCCCTCGATCCGTCCCCGGTGGAAGGCGGGCTGGATCAGGCGGCGCTGCGTGTCGTGGAACGCCCCGTCGCTCGTCAGTAGCCCCTTGCCGAGCACCGGCCCGAGCCGCACCGACGCACCCTGCGCGAAGGCGGCGGCGTTGGTCACCAGCAGATACTGGTTCGCGTCCGGCCCGATGAACATCGCGAAGTGGCGACCGCGCAGATGGAAGGCGAAGGCGTTGCCGTAGCGCTTTTGGAGCGCGGTGAACCGTGTGATCGGGTTGACGCCCGGCACCAAGGCTGAGCGGAGGAACGCGCGCGACGACGGGCCGGGTGGCCAAATCGTGGCGGCGGGTGCGGTGAGGGCGGTGGCATTCACGGTGGCGATCTCCTTTGCGGCATCGGGCGGGGCTTATCAGTATTGTGCGGCAACCCCGACCCGGTGACAAGGGAACCTATAGTATGCTGCGGCGAGTTTCTTGCGTGCGCTGCACATTCGTATGCGGCGATCATCGAGGAGTCCCCATGCCAACATTGGAACAGATGAACGCGCGAATTCCCGGCACGCTGCCGGGCTATCTCGGCCTTGAAATTATGAAGATCGAAGGCGGCCATGTGGATGCCCGGCTGACGATCCGCCCCGAACTGCTCGCGCCCAATGGCTTCCTCCATGCCGCGACGGTCGTTGCCCTCGCGGACACGGCGTGCGGCTTCGGCGCAGCGGCAAATTTGCCCGAGGGGGCGCACGGTTTCACGACCATCGAACTGAAGACGAACTTTCTTGGCACGGCATATGAAGGGACGATTACGTGCGTGGCGACGCTCGTACATGGCGGGCGTACGACGCAGGTCTGGGATGCGACGGTCAAGAACCCCGCCGGGCAAACGATGGCATTATTCCGCTGCACGCAGATGATGCTTTACCCGCGCCCGGCGTAAGCCTACGCTACCGATGCCTCTCTAGGAAAAAGCCGGGAAGCGCGGCATACTGTTCGGGTAGAGTGTACGGAAACGAGAAAGGGAGCGCAGATGGAACTCGGGATGGTTGGGCTGGGGCGCATGGGCGGAAACATGGTGCGGCGGCTAATGCAAGGGGGACATACCTGTGTCGGCTTCGCCCGAAACCCGAAGACGCGGCAGGAGTTCGTCGAGTTTGGCATGGTCGAGGGTACGTCGCTCGCAGACCTCGTCGGGAAACTTGCTAAACCACGCGTCGTTTGGCTCATGGTGCCTGCGGCCACTGTAGACCAGACGCTGGAGCAATTGCTGCCGCTGCTGGACAAGGACGACATCGTCATTGACGGCGGCAACTCGTACTACCACGATGACATCCGCCGTGCCGCCGACTTGAAGCCGAAGGGCATCCACTATATGGACGTCGGCACGAGCGGCGGCGTTTGGGGCCTGGAGCGCGGCTACTGCCTGATGATCGGTGGCGAGGACGAAGCCGTGCAGCGGCTCGACCCGATCTTCAAGACGCTCGCCCCCGGCATGGATGCCGCCCCCGCGACGCCGAACCGCCCGAAAGGTACCGGCACCGCCGAAGAAGGGTATCTGCACTGCGGACCGAACGGTGCGGGCCACTTCGTCAAGATGGTCCACAACGGCATCGAGTATGGCCTGATGGCCGCCTATGCCGAGGGACTGAACATCCTGCACCATGCCAATGTTGGCAACACGCAGCGTACGGTGGACGCCGAAACGACGCCCCTCCGGCACCCCGAACACTACCAGTACGACATCAACATCGGCGAGGTCACGGAACTCTGGCGGCGCGGCAGTGTCGTCGCCTCGTGGCTGCTCGATCTCACCGCCGGTGCGCTGCTGGAAAGTCCGCAACTGGACAAATTCGGTGGCCGCGTCTCCGATTCCGGCGAAGGCCGCTGGACGATCAACGCCGCGATTGACGAGTCCGTGCCTGCGCCCGTCCTGAGTGCGGCGCTCTATGCGCGATTCAGCTCGCGCGGCGAGGCGGATTTCGCCAACAAGGTGCAGTCCGCGATGCGCTACGCGTTCGGCGGGCATCTGGAAAAGGAAGCCGATCAGAAGGGAGGTTAGCCGTGGCCGCGCCGCGTACCGATGCGCTCGTTTTCTTCGGCGCCACGGGCGATCTTGCCTTCAAGCAGATCTTCCCCGCCTTGCAGGCGATGATCCGGCACGGCCATCTCGATGTGCCGATTATCGGTGTGGCACGCCGTGCACAGACCGCCGACCAACTCCGCGCGCGCGTCCACGACAGCCTGACGCAGCACGGTGGCCTGGACAAAGACGCGTTCGCGAAACTGATGTCGCTGCTCATCTACGTCTCCGGCGACTACGGCGATCCGGGGACGTACAAGAACCTCAAACAAGCCCTTGGCGACGCGAAGCGTCCACTGCATTATCTGGCCGTCCCGCCGAGTATGTTCGAGCCGGTGATCGAAGGGTTGGCGAAGTCCGGCTGTGCGACCGATGGCCGGGTTATCATCGAAAAACCCTTCGGCCACGACCTCGCCTCCGCCGAGGAACTGAACAAGGTGCTACTTTCCGCCTTCCCGGAGTCGGGGATTTTCCGCATCGATCACTATCTTGGCAAGGAGCCGGTGCAGAACCTGCTGTATTTCCGCTTCGCCAACGCATTCCTCGAACCGATCTGGAACCGCAACTACATCGAGAGCGTGCAGATCACGATGGCGGAGCGATTCGACGTGGCGGATCGTGGCGCATTCTACGACGAGACGGGCGCGATCCGCGATGTCGTGCAGAATCACATGCTGCAAGTCACCGCGCTGCTCGCGATGGAGCCGCCGATCAGCGGCGGCCACGAGGCGATCCGCGATGAAACGACCAAGGTCTTCAAGGCGATGATCCCGCTCACGCCTGCGGATGTCGTGCGCGGGCAGTACAAGGCATACCGGCAGACCGAGGGCGTCGCGCCGGACTCGCAGGTCGAAACCTTCGCCGCAGTCCGGCTCCATCTCGATATGTGGCGGTGGGCGGGCGTGCCGTTCTACATCCGGGCCGGCAAGTGCCTGCCGGGGACGACGACCGAGGTGGTCGTCGAACTGAAGCGTCCGCCGCAAACCGTCTTCGCGGAAACCCTTTCCGGCCACCCAAACCATTTCCGCTTCCGTCTCAGCCCCGATGTCGTGATGGCGCTCTCCGCGCGGGTCAAGGTGCCGGGCGAGGCGATGGTCGGCGAGGATGTGGAACTGATCGCGCGCGACACGCCCGGCGCCGACGATATGGCCCCGTACGAGCGGCTGCTCGGCGACGCGATGCGTGGCGACCCAACCCTGTTCGCACGGGAAGACGCCATCGAGGCCGCATGGCGAGTCGTGGACCCAATCCTCGGCAACGCGACGCCCGTCCACGAATACGACCCCGACACCTGGGGGCCGACCGAAGCGGACCAATTGATCGCGCTGGATGGCGGCTGGCACAACCCAACAACGGAGTCAACGTGATGGGGGAGGGTTAAGTGATCGCGCCGCATCGGGTCGTCTTTCTCTTCGACGTGGACAACACACTACTCGACAATGACCGTGTAACCGCCGATCTACGGCGCTACCTCGAACGCGAGGTCGGCACAGAGCGGAACGCGCGGTACTGGGCGATCTTCGAGGAACTGCGGGGCGAACTCGGCTACGCCGATTATCTCGGCGCGCTGCAGCGGTATCGCGGCGAATACCCGCGCGACCCGCACATCCTCGCCGTCTCCGCGTACCTCATCAATTATCCGTTCGCGAACCGGCTCTTCCCCAACTCGCTCGATGTGCTGGAAAAGTGCCGCGCTTGGGGGCCAACGGTCGTCTTATCGGACGGCGATGTCGTCTTCCAGCCGCGCAAGATCGAACGGTCCGCCATCTGGGACACCGTCGGCGGTAATGTGCTCATCTACATCCATAAGGAGCACGAGCTGGACGATGTCGAGCGACGCTACCCGGCGGAGCACTATGTGCTGGTGGACGACAAAGTGCGCATCCTCGCGGCGGTCAAGGAAGTCTGGGGCGACCGCCTGACGACCGTTTTTCCGAAGCAGGGACACTACGCATTCGATACGAAAGAGATCGCCAAGTACCCGGCGGCGGACATCACCGTCGAGCGCATCGGCGATATGCTCGACTACGATCTGCCCGCGTTTCTCGGCAACCGCCCCGAGCGTACTCCACACCGGTAGCGCAGGTTTTCCAGCCTGCGAGCGGGCCGCGGGCTGGAAAACCTGCGCTACCGAACACTCCGAAGGAGGAAGCGACGATGACCGCGACCGCAAATCCGTTACCGCTCACCGAGCGCCCGGAGTGGCAGGCGCTACAGACGCACCACAACTACATGCGCGACGTCCATCTGCGCCGCCTGTTCGCCGATGACCCGGAGCGCGGCACGCGGATGGTGGTGGAGGATGTCGGCATCTACTACGACTATTCCAAGAACCGCATCACGGACGAGACGATCCGGCTCCTCCTCCGACTCGCCGAGGGCGCGAATCTGCGCGGGCGGATCGACGCGATGTTTGCGGGCGAGAAGATCAATGTTACCGAGGGGCGCGCCGTCCTCCACACCGCCCTGCGCGCCCCGCGCGACGCGACGATCGTGGTGGACGGCGAAAATGTCGTGCCGGAAGTCCATGCGGTGCTGGACAAAATGGCGGAATTCGCGGACCGTGTCCGCAGCGGCGCGTGGACAAGCTACACTGGCAAGCGGATCAAGAACGTTATCAACATCGGCATCGGCGGCTCGGACCTTGGCCCGGTGATGGCGTACGAGGCGCTGAAGCATTATAGTGACCGCGCGATGACCTTTCGCTTCGTCTCAAATGTGGACGGCACCGACATGGCGGAGGCGACGCGCGATCTCGACCCCGCCGAAACGCTTTTTATCGTCTCCTCCAAGACCTTCACGACGCTCGAAACACTCACCAACGCCCACAGCGCGCGCGACTGGTGCCTCGCCGCTCTCCACGACGACGCGGCGGTGGCCAAGCACTTCGTCGCCGTCTCCACGAACGCGAAAGAGGTCGAGAAGTTCGGTATAGACACCGCCAACATGTTCGGCTTCTGGGACTGGGTTGGTGGGCGGTACTCGATGGACGCGGCGATCGGTCTTTCGACGATGATTGCGATCGGCCCCGACCACTTTCGCCAGATGCTCGCCGGTTTCCACGCGATGGACGAGCATTTCCGCACCGCGCCGTTCGAGCGCAATCTGCCCGTCCTGATGGGCCTGCTCACCGTCTGGTACGCCGATTTCTTCGGCGCGCAGACCGTCGCGGTGCTGCCGTACGATCAGTATCTGAAGCGGTTCCCGGCGTACCTGCAACAACTGACGATGGAATCGAACGGCAAGTCGGTGGACCTCCAGGGCCACCGCGTGAACTACGAGACCGCGCCGATCTTCTGGGGCGAGCCGGGCACGAACGGTCAGCACTCCTTTTACCAGTTGATCCATCAGGGCACGCGCTTGATCCCCTGCGACTTCATCGGCTTCGACCAACCGCTTAACCCGCTCGGCAACCACCACGATTTGCTGATGGCGAATGTCTTCGCGCAAACCGAGGCGCTGGCGTTTGGTAAGACGCCGGAGCAGGTGAAGGCCGAGGGAAACCCGGATTGGCTCGTGCCGCACCGGGTGTTCGAGGGCAACCGCCCGTCCAACACGCTGCTCGCGGAACGATTGACGCCGGAAATGCTCGGCAAGCTCGTCGCGCTCTACGAACACAGCGTCTTCACGCAGGGGACGATCTGGGACATCAACTCCTTCGATCAGTGGGGCGTCGAACTCGGCAAGGCGCTCGCGCAGCGGATCATCCCCGAACTCGAATCGCCCGACGAACCGCCCCTGACACACGACAGTTCAACCAACACCCTCATCCGCCGCTATCGAGCACGGAAAGCGAAATAACAGGGATTGAGCGCAGAGGACGCAGAGTACACAGAGCGCGCGGAGAAGAAAAGACAAAAAAAGAATCTCTCTGCGTCCTCTGCGTTCGCATCGTTTCCAGACCGTTCTTGAAAGGAGCCATACATGAGCGCACCGACCGGAGGCACTGTCCGCATGACGCGGGGGAAGTTTAATGGGATCAACGCGGTCGCGAACGATCACGGGGTGATCGCGGCGGCGGCGATGGATCAGCGCGGCTCGCTGCGCAAGGCGATTGCCAAGGCGAAGGGCGCCGATGACGTTGATGCGGCGGAACTGAGCGAGTTCAAGGCGATTGTCAGCGAAGTGCTGACGCCGTACGCCAGCGCGATCTTGCTTGATCCGGAATACGGGCTGGAGGCGATGAAGCGGCGCGCGAAAAATGCCGGCGTGCTGCTCGCCTACGAAGAAACGGGCTACGACGCGACGGTCAAGGGCCGCCTGCCGGATTTGCTGCCCGAATGGTCGGTGCGGCGGCTGAAAGAAGTCGGCGCGGACGTTATCAAGATTCTTCTGTATTACGATCCTGACGACGACGCGAAGATTAACACGATCAAGCACGCCTTTATCGAGCGCGTCGGAGCGGAATGCCGCGCCAACGACATCCCCTTCTTTCTCGAACCGCTCGCCTACAGCGACGAAATCGGCGACGAAAAGGGCTTCGCCTTCGCGAAGGCGAAGCCGGACAAGGTAACGAAATACATGCGCGAGTTCTCGCAGCCGCGCTACGGCGTGGATGTGCTGAAAGTGGAAGTGCCGGTCAACATGCGCTACGTCGCAGGGACGAACGCGAATACCGACGGGCAGACCGCGTACAGCCGCGAGGAAGCCAAAGCCTTCTTCCGCTCGGCGGCCGAAGCGACCCTGATACCGTTCATCTACCTGAGCGCGGGCGTGACGGACGAGATTTTCCGCGAAACGCTGCAACTCGCCGCCGAAGCGGGCACGCCCTTCGCTGGCGTCCTGTGCGGCCGCGCGACGTGGCAGGACGGCATCCCTATCTACGGCAAGGGCGGCGCGAAGGCGTTGCGCGCCTGGCTGGAAGATCGCGGCGTCCAGAATATCGAGATGCTTAATGCCGTCCTCGCCAAGGGCGCGAAGCCGTGGTGGGATTTTTACGGCGGCAAGGAAAAGATCGCTGTCGTCGAGCAGATGGGGTAGCGTAGGCTTCAGCCTGCGTTCCGCGAGAAGGGGACGCAGGCTGAAGTCTACGCTACCACACTTGGTTGCGTCCCTTTCCAGAACAAGGGCCGATGTGCTACTCAGTACGAATGGTACTCCCGATTGGGTTGATTCCGGGCGAGATTGGTATCGCCTACCCCCTGTGGCGATACCAATCTCGCCCTGCGGCTCCGGCTGCTGATCGCTCGATTTGGGCACGGTGGGGTGACGATCACGCGCAGGCGGCGCGGTCTATCGCGGGGGGCGCACTGGTGGACGTGTAGATCAGCGCGAGCAACTCCGCGATGTCGAATGGCTTTTCGATGATGCCGCACCGCAACGCGCGAAGCATCGCGCCCTGCTCGCGCAGGAAGCGGACATCTCCCGAGCAGACGATGACGGCGGTTTCCCGCGTATCGGGATCGTCCCGGATGTCTTCAAGAACGGCTAATCCCGCGCGGACCTCCTCCAGGCGGAGGTCGAGCAGGACAATATCGGGGCGCTCGCGCCGGATCATCGCGTGCGCTCCTGCGCCGGAGGGCCATTCGATCACCGTGAACCCCTCGTCATCGAGCAACACGGAAAGCATCTGCTGCAGACCCGGATCATTCTCAATGATGGCGATGTGCATCGTCGGTTCGTCCTTCTCACTGCCCATGGATCCGCACTTCGCGACGCACATTCGGGAAACGTCGCGCCCGTCTTTGGCGCGGGGTGATGCATCTACTCTCCCTGCTTCTTGCGGGGGGGGCGCAAAGGTTCCGCGTTGCGTATTGGTCCCGAAGCAGCGGGGTATGCGTATAGATATGATGAGTCCGATTGGCAACACGGCGTCTCTTTTCGCCCGGTGCACCGGTCATCGCGATCCCGCTATCCCGCCGCAGCCCGCTTATGGGGCGGACGGGCTGACCGTTACCAATGGGTGGGCGTTTGGCGTCTCAGAGCGCGGGGTTGGGATGTGCGGAGTTGGGGGGAGCGGGGCGGATGTCGCGGCAGGTACAGTAGCGGCGGTCGGCGTCGCGGTCATCGTCGCGACAGCAGTCGAAGCCGTCGGTGTGGCGGTGACAGCAGTGGGTGGTGCGGTTACTGTGGCGGGGATGGGAGCCGTCGTACCGATGGGTGTGCCCACAGCGCGCGTGGCCGTTCCGGCAGGCGTACTGGTGACCGGGCTTACCGTTCCTGTGACAGGGCTGCCGGTCGTCGCTCCTGTCGGGTTCGCGGTACCGCTCGTCGCCGGTGATCCGGCGCCGTTGGTCGGCGCGGCACTCGACCCGGACGCATTCGTCGCACGCGGCGCGGCGACCGTTACCAACAGTGGGGGAGTGCTATCGCCATTGCCATCGCCGGATGTAACCTGCCTCACCGTCGTGACGATTGTCTGGGCGGCATTGTGGGCGGCGGCGGCGGCGAGACGCCCGACCGGCGTGAAGAGCGCGAGGAGCAGCGCCGCGACCGCGACCGCCCCCGCCAGCCGCAACGCACCAGGCCACCGCCGTGGCGGGTTCGCCGCGTCCAGCCGCGCGTTCAAGCGGGGCAATGCGTCGGGCTGGAGAGCGACACGCGCCGTCTCCTCCTGGAACGTCTGCCGCAGCAGCGTTTCCAGCGCGGAATCATCCAGGGGGAACGAGTCGGAAGGTGGTATGGGCGAGGATTGCGGGGTGTGATCCATCGTCACTCGCCCCCTTCCTGCATCGGTTCGGCGATCTGCGCACTATCATGCGCGCGCCGGGTGTATTCGGCGGTAAGGGTGCGGTCATGATGAGCCAGTTCGGTGCGGAGCGCCTGCCGCGCCCGATGCAAACGCGACTTGATCGTACCCGGCCGGACATGCAGCGCGGTCGCCATCTCCTGCTCGTGCAAATCGGCGTAGTAGCAGAGCATCAGCACGGCCCGCTGGTCGGCGCTGAGATTGCCCATCGCCTGCCAGATCGTCCGCCGCAATTCCGCCTGCTCGGCATGATCGGCGGGGCCGGGGGCGGGGTCCGGCCCCATCAGCGTCTCGAGGTGGGCATCTATCGCGGGCGTTGTCTCACCCCCACGGCGGTTCCGCTTGAGGTAGTCCACGCTGACATTGTGGACGATGCGGTAGAGCCACGGCAGGAAGGGACGGTCCAGATCGTAGCGGCGCAAGGCGGTATAGAGTTCGACGAAGACGAGTTGGGTGACGTCGTCCGCCGCTTCGGGGCGGCGTGTGACGACATAAGCGCTGCGGAAAACACGGTCGTGATAGCGCTCGAACAATTCGGCGAACGCCGCGCGGTCCTGCTGCTTGCATCGTTCGAGTAATGGGCGAATGTCCGCCACATCCGGCATCCGGTCTTCCTCAGTGCAGATTACATCCTACCGCCACTACCCAATTTTGCTGATGCATGATTCGTTCCGCCACGCGCGACTGGACGTATGTGGTTGATTTGTGATGATCGTTGCGGCACTTTCCGTCGGCGTTACCGAACTTGCCGACGATCATCGCTCCGAATCGGTTGTCGGTATGGATCAATCAGACACGACAAAATGCCTTGCTGCTGCAAGGGACATTACGACTATCCTCGTATCGAGAAAAAGAAGTGGTGGAGATGGGGGGATTCCCCATAGCCACCGACAGGGACGAACAAGAGCCAACAGTACAGAGGGAAACGGGTATCGCTTCTCTGTACTGTTGGCTCTTGACAGCCACTTTTCATTCCTCTTGGCTGTCAGGGTGGCTGTCAACGTTGTCGCGCTTGCGCGGGAATCTAGGTGGCGCTCCTGTCTGCTGGCGCTGTGCGTAGTCACGTTGCGCCAGCCGCGCGGGTATTTTCGGATCTTCAGTGAGACATCTCGGACAGATCGTGCGTTTCCCGCGCGCCGGGCGGCGCTGAGGCGTAAATAATTCGCCGCACCATGCACATGCGGCAAAGCTTTGGCCACCTCCTACCGCGAGCACGAGTTGGAGAGCAATTGCGGCACCCAGTGTACGCGTATACATTGCGAACTGCAGTGTATCCACCCGCAGAAACGGCCTGAGTTGTGATGTGAGAACCCAGTCATTCACTACGTTGGTGATGTAATAGTGGATCGTATGGCTCATACTGATGGGCGGATATCCAGTAGCCTCTTCGTGCAGCCCTGCGATTATTCTTTCGTCGGCTTCATCGAGCATCGTTCCAGATCGCAGATGGGAAGTCACTCTCAGGACGCGTTGCACATCCTGCGCGAGTATTCGCCAGCGCTGTAACGGTTCCCAGACTAGGGGCGGTCCATCTACTGGATAATGTAATGCGGTGGCATTGCGCGGTTTCACCATACCAGGTAATGCGAGTTCTCCCCATATCCGTGCGAAGCTGTGAATTCGTTCATCTGAGGCATCGGCCAGATTGGCGAAGCGCGTGAGAAGCCCCGGCTTCGGACGGCGCTCACGCGCTTCATCCCAGTCTGTGGACGTATCCAGAGATCGGAATATGAGGATCGGGCCGCACCCAAGGTGAGGGTCGGGGACTAACTCTACCTCCGCAGGCGCGTACCAGCCAATAGCCGGCACAAATCGCTCGACGTTGCCGTCACGGTCGGCGAGCCACTCTGTCCACGAATCGCCATACCTCGATCGCGTACTCATATAGAAATGATATAGCAAAGTTTCTTGGATTTCTACACTAGGCGTAGGTGGACGACATCATCTGTCGATAGGGTACTGCACCAGTAGGAGGTTCACGGTAGTGAAGACAACGGAAACGGTGGCGACGGCGGTGATCCGCAAGGCGGTCATGGCGACGATTAAGGAAGGAGAAGAAGACTACGGGTATCCGGGGGCGACGCTGTACGAGATGGCAGCTAGAGGGTTGCCCGGCTTCGTCAGGAATGGGCGCAACATCCGCATCCACCGCCCCACCTTCGAGGCGTGGCTTGAGGAGCAGGCACAAAGGCCGCGTGATGGCAATGCGGCGTAGGACATGCCGATCCGCCGACGCAAACGGCGGGAACGGCGGGAATCAAGTGAAATGGAGTTCGACACGATGATACCACTCTTCACCGACAGCGCAACTGAAGCGACGATGCGCCCTGACGCACTAGCCGCGTGGCTAGTGTCTGAACATTCCTTCGCCGAGCAAGTGTCGACGGTAAATAAGGCATACCGTCTCACGAGCAACAGTATGGTCGTGGCGATCTTCACGTTTGGCCAGGCGCTAGCTGAGGGCAGGGACATGGCAACCGCCGCCATGTCCCTGCCAGGCCTCTGCGACACGGACGGCGGTGGGAAGTGAGCAGCCAGCAGGTTGAGCGGGTGCTGGAACGCCTCGGTAACGTGAAGAAGTCGGGGAGCGAGTCCACCGCTCGCTGCCCTGCCCACCCGGACCGGAACAACAGCCTCAGCATCGGCGAGGGTGACGACGGTCGTGTCCTGCTCACCTGTCACGCGGGGTGCGAGCCGGAGCAGATCGTCGCCGCCATTGACTTCGGGATGAAAGACCTGTTCGAGCAGAAGGATGTGCCGATTCGCATGAATCGCGCTCCGAGGGAGGGGGGAGGGGGGGATAGGCCGACCGCAATATCTGTCGAACACTCGAACGCTTCACCCGACGCGAACAATCTCGGCTGCACCCTTGCGGAGTACGCGGCGTTGAAACACCTGTCGGTTGATCGGCTGCGCAGCTACAGACTCACCGACATGACGTATGACGGCAAGCCCGCGCTTCGCATCCCCTACCTCGGACCGGATGGTACGGAGGCGTCGGTGCGATTTCGGACGGCACTGACGAAGACGGAGCAGAACGACGACCGCTTCAAGTGGAAGAAGGGCGCGAAGCCGACGCTCTACGGCCTCGACCGCCTCGACGCGGCCCGGAACGCGGGCTATGCCGTGCTCGTGGAGGGCGAATCCGACTGCCACACCGCCTGGCACCACGGCATCCCGGCGTTCGGCATCCCCGGTGCGGCGAACTGGAAAGAGGAACGAGACGCTCCTCACTTCGACGGCATCGAGAGGATCGCCGTCATCATCGAGCCGGACACCGGCGGCGAGGCCGTCAAGAAGTGGCTCGCGAAGTCGGCGATCCGGGATCGAACCCGGCTCATCTCACTGGGCGAGCACAAGGACCTCTCGGCCCTGCACATCGCCGACCCGGAAGCGTTCGAATCGGTGTTCGAATCGGCGTTCGAATCGGCAGTCGCGTGGACGGATCGGGCCGAAGCCGAGCGCAAGCAGGAGGCGGACGCGGCGTACGCCTTCGCCCGCGACCTCCTCCACGACCCCGTACTGATCGCCGAGATCGGCGCGAAAATGCGGGAGCGCGGCTACGCGGGCGATGTGCGACCGCCGCTGCTCGTCTACGTCGCCGCGACCTCCCGCCTGCTGGAACGACCGCAGAATATTGCGGTGATCGCCCAATCGGCGAGCGGCAAGAATCGCTGCGTGGATGAGGCGCTCGCCTTTATCCCGGTTGCGGAGGTGTATACCGAGAAGGCCGGATCGGCCCGCGCGCTCATCTACACCGACGAGGATTTCCAGCACCGCGTCGTCTTCGTGTCCGAGGCCGATTCCATCCCCGAAGACGGCCCGGCAGCTTCGGCGGTCCGCTCCCTCGCCGCCGACAACGAGATGTCGTACGACGTGGTGGAGCGCAACGCGAAGACCGATCGCTTCGAGACGCGCCACATCGTCAAGCCCGGACCGACGGGGCTGATCACCACGAGCACCCGCAGTCTCGGCACGCAGATGGGTACGCGGATGCTCGAAGTCCCCTTGCCCGATGACGCCACGCAGACGCGTGCGGTGATGCAGGCGCACGCGAAGAGCGTCGTGCCGGGGCCGGAAAGCAGCGTCGATCTTATCGCGCTCCTCGCCGTGCAGGAATATTTGAAACTCGCCGGGGAGCGTCGGGTTGCCGTCCCCTTCGCGGCGATCCTGGCGAACGAAGTCCCGGCGACCGCCGTGCGGATGCGCCGCGACTTCCGCCAACTCCTCACCTGCATCCAGGCCATCGCCTTCCTGCATCAATGTCAGCGCGGTCGGACACCCGAAGGCTGGGTCGCGGCGACGATCGAGGACTATGCCCTGGCGAGGGAACTCCTCGCGCTGATCTTCGACACGCTCGCGGCGGAAGGGGTAACGCCGGCCATCCGGGAGACTGTGGAGGCGATCACGCCGGGGGAAGAAGTCAGCGCGGCGCAACTCGGCGAGCGCCTGAAATTGGCGAAGGCGACGATCAGCTACCGGGTGCGAAAGGCGCTCGACGGCGGATGGCTGGTCAACAACGAACAACGCAAGGGGCTACCCGCGAAACTGGTGCGCGGCGTCCCCTTACCTGAACAGACAACCGCCCTCCCAACGCCGGAGCGCGTGCGGGAGGTGTTCGAAGCCTCGAACGGTGCGAACGCCGTTCGAACGCCCGTTTCGTCCGCCATGCAAAGAAAAGTCGAGGAGCCGTTCGAGTGTTCGAATGACATCGGCAAGGACTCTATACCCCCCCCGTCCCTGGATGCGATACGTGATTTGGAGATGGTCGCAGGCGAACAAATGGATATTGCGGAATGGGGCTGGCGGGCGGGGGCGGTAAACAATGACTGATTACGTGCGCGAGCACCCGCTGTTTGAAGACTTGAACCGCCAGATGCGAATGCGGGGCCTCCGTTCCCCCCAAGATTTCACGATTCGGTTCGGCGTGTCGCCGACGCACCTGACGCCGACCGCCGCCCTCGCACTCCTCGACACGCCCGATTGGGTCTTGGATGTCTGGCTCCCAAACAGCGGCACAACGCCGGTCGTATGGATTCCCGTCGCCGTCCGTAAGTACGCCGCTGCGCTCGGTATCCACCAATCTAAGGACGAAAGCGATCACACCTTCGATGGCCGCATCAAGGTGGCCGTCACGGAAAGGCGGGAAGCCGCATGAGCCGGGCTATATGGCAGCGCACCGAACGGAGTATCGCGGGCATCATCGGTGGTGAGCGCATGCCCGTGAGCGGACGCCAGCGGGGAGACCAGCCGGACGTGCGGCACGACTGGCTGCGGTGGAAGTGAAGCATTGCCAAATCGTCCCGGCATGGCTGACGACCGCCCTCGCGCAAGCCTACGCCGCCGTGCGGAGCGATCAGTTGCCTGTGGCGATCATCCACCGGCACGGCGAGGATATCGTCTGCCTGCGGTTCGCGGACTTCGTGCAGTGGTTCAGGCCGGTAGCAGAAAGGGAGAACGGACAGAATGCAGGAAAATCTGACACTTTCACCGAAACAGCGCAAGGCGGTCACGGCCCTGCTCACCGAACCGGACACGACCGCCGCCGCGAAAGCCGCCGGGGTGAGCCGCGACACGCTCTATCGCTGGCTCGCGGAACCAGTGTTCCAAGCCGCGCTGCGGGATGCCGAAGCGGGCGCGATTGCCGCCGTCTCCCGCGCGCTCGTTCGCCTCGCGGAGCGGGCCGCCGCCACCCTTGACGGGGCGATGACCGATCCGGCGACGGCAAGTAGCACGAAGGTCCGCGCCGCCGATATTGTCCTCGCGCGGCTGCTGCAAGTGCGCGAATTGGTTGCGCTCGAATCGCGCGTCGCCGAACTAGAAGCGCGCTATGCCGCTGATGCCGAGGGACATGGACGATGAGGATCGCGGGGCGGCTTGCCCGCTTGGAGATACGCCATGCGCCTTTGCAGCGCGCCTACCAGATCGTTCTCTACGATGCCGCGACGGGCGTACCACTGCCCGGACACGAGCCGAGGCCGGACGCGCGCGGGTGCATCTGGATTCCCGACAATGGGCGCGGTGCCGCCGCGCTTGACGGAGACGAGCCAAACGAGGGCCAGGGGGCGCGCGATGCGGTTGACGCGACGCCTTGATACCCTCGCCCGTCGCTTGCCTCACGAGCCGACGAGTGGCGAGGGCGCCATCAACCGGGCGGTGTTCGCCCTTGAAAAGCGCGAGTTGGAGGCGGCACGCGCGGCGGCAGCGCCAATCGACTACGACACCTACACGCGGGCGTTCGAGGCGGTGTACGCGGAGCACGGTGAGACGCTTCTCGAAGAGATGGGGCGGTACTTCACCGCGCGGATGGCGCAGGAGGAAGCGGAGCATGGGCCGTGGATGACGGTCGAGGGATACGGGCGGATACGGGAGCGAACCTACGAACGGCTGCGGGCGCGGGTGACGGGGGGACGCGATGCGGCTGCATAACCGCGTTGACGCCCTCTCCCGGCGCCTCCCACCGAAGCGGGCTGTGCCCGATGAGGACGCGGCGGGGCAGCGGATGTGCGAGATGCTGGAAGAGTACGCGCCCATCCCGGCTGGCGAGGAGTACATCAACGTCGATGAGCGGCTGGACGCCGCCCTCGACCGTCTGCACGTCGCCGGAGTGGGCATCCCAGCGGGGCCAAACACTTCGCGGATGGAGCGATTCGCGGCGGTGTATGGCATGTCGCTGCGAGAGTTCAACGACGTGCTACGCGAGAAAGCGGGGCAATGAGGCTGAAGACGCGGATACGGCGATTAGCGGGAGATTCGGGATGCCCGTTGTGCGGCGTGCATCGAGTGCGCTTTGTGATCGAAACGGGGTCGGCCAGGCGAAGTCAGAAGGTCGAAGCCGAAGAGTATAAATGCTGCCCGGCGTGTGGGCGCCAGATGCTCGCCTGGTTCACCATTGGGATAGATCGGATAGCAGCAGGAGACGCCGATTAATACCGAAAGCAGGAGGATGGCGACGACCTGGCGCTCGCAGCGGCACTGGTGTGCTCGCGATGAACGTCTCTCCTGCGTCCTCGCCCGTGTCCTATTTCCTCCTGAACAGCTCCTCTCGTGGTTTGCCTCGTTCGCCCGTGAGTGTGAAATGCATGGCCTTGAGGAGCGTGCCGTCATCGCCGCGCAACTCCCTGGCGGCGCCCACCGACTCGAAGCCGAACTGAATCACCCCGGCGACGAATCGTCCCAATCCGTCTGCGGTGAACGCCGAGCCGGGCTCTACGACGAAGAGATGACCGCCCGCCCTGAGGATGCGCGCCGCCTGCGCGAAGTACGCGCACAGGTCCCCGTCGGTGCCGTAGAGGGATAAGCTGTACACCAGCACATCGGCGGACGCGTCCGGCAGCGGCGGTGCCTCCATCTTGCCGCGCACGACGCCCGGTAGGTCGTGCCGGTCCAGCCCGATCACTGGGCACGGCAAGTCGGCGAACGGGTTCAGGCCGCACCCCATGTCCACGACCGTGAGTTCGGGGCGCATCAGCAGGCCCAGCCTCGCCCGCAGCCACGCGTGCGCGAGCCGCCCCGCCTCGGACGTCCGCAGGTGCGCCAGGAATCCCCGCGTGAACGCGGCGTCGGCGAAGGCCTCGTCGGCCTTGGCGGCGCTCATCCCGCGCAGCCGCCCGATCTCGCCGCGCCACCGCTGCGCCTCGCTCGGCGCGGGGCGGCGCTCGACCGCGAGCGGCTCGACGCCGATCTCCCGCGCCTGCGTCAGCCAGCGTTGCAGCGCCTTGCGCACCTTGCCGGCGGCATCCGCCGTGTCGTACTTCCCGTCGACCGCGACATCGGATAGTTCTCGTTTCCCCTCGATCAGATCCCAGATGCGCTCGTCGAGGGTGTGGAGCGCCGATCCGTCGCGCAGCGTCACGCCGGTGGTCGTCTGGAGGACATCGACGTGCACCTCCCGGTTCTGGCCTTCGCGATGGAGCCGCGCGATCCCCTGTTCGAACTCCGCCCACGTGTACGGCAGGTCGGCGACGACGATCTCATTCGCCGTGGTCTGGGCCTTGGGATCGAAGAGCGTGATGCCGACGCCGACGGTCCCGACGGTGCCCACGAGCACTCGCCTGCCGTCCGGGTCGCGGAACGCGTTGATCTGCCGCTGGCGGTCCCTCGCCGGTGTCTGCCCGTTGATATGGGCGACGCCGTCCGGGAGGAACTCGGCAAGATAGTCCGCGATCCGCGTCGACACGTCGTCGGTCAGATAGGTCAGGACGAGCAGCTTCTCGGCACCGCCGGCGTGCCGGAGCAGCGCCGGCAGTTTCGCCTCGACGCCGAGCTTGCGCAGGGCGACCAGCGCCTCGCCCGCCCGCGAGCGCGGCCACGCGTAGATCTCGAGCATCCGCCGTTCGAGGTCCTCCGGCAACGGTATGTCGATCTGCCGGATGTCGCAGCCGGGCAGGTGCAGGAGCACCTCGCGCTTGCGCCTGCGGATGATGTGCGGGATCAGCGCCTCGAAAACATCGGCGATGTCCGGCATCCGCCTGCTGCTCAGCCGCGAATGATCGAAGCGGGGTGCGTGACCGCTCAAGGTCCGCAGCAGGGACATCGGCTCGGAAAGTTCGTTGACCAGCGGCGTGCCGGTCAGGCCGATGGCCGCGTGCGCCCCGTTACGCAGGCTATCGAGCGCCGAGCGGCGCAGCGTCGCCGCCTGCCCGGCGCGCTGCTTGACGAGGTGGATCTCGTCCAGGCAGAGGCAGTCGAAGGGTCGGGCGGCGAGATCGGCCATCGCCTCCGTGTCGAGCAGTTCCTCGTAATGGAGGATGGAGAATGTGAGGATCGGGTCGACCGGCGAGGCGAGCGTCCGCTCCAGGCCGCGCACGACGCGCGCACGGGGCAGGCAGCGACGTATCTCGCCGTCCATTCCGGCCCATGTGTCGTCGGCAACCGTCTTGGGGGCGACGAGGACGACGCGGGCGACGCCGGAGGCGCAGATGGCGGCGAGGAACGACGCGGACTTGCCCATGCCCGGATCGTCGGCATCGAGGAGGAAGGGGCGTTGCGAGTGGTCCGCGAGAACCTGCGCCATTCGGTATGCCGCATCGGCCTGATGTAGTCGGAGGCGCGGCCCTCGCCAACCGTGGGAAGGCAGCGCCGCGACGAAGCTGACGGCCTGCCCGATCTCCTCGGCGAAGCGTCGGGAAGCCTGGGCCACGAATTCGTTATCGGTATGTTCCGGGTAGGCGCCCAGGATCGCCGCCCGGACATCGTCGGCGGCGATCGGGTGGCCGGCATCCAGCGACCCATACCAAGCATAGAGGCGACGGAAGAACGCCTCCCAGAGGAGTTTCGAGGTGAGCAGGGAGAGCACCGCGTCGAGGGGCAGGCGCAGTTCGCCCAAGGACGTGAGTCCCCCGATCACCGCCTGTTCGCGTCGCGTGTCCGGGAGCCTCGCCGACGATGGATCGCCCGCCATCGGGCCGGAATGCGCATCGACCCCTTCCAGCTCGCCGAGGAGATCTGCTTCCAGCGCGTCATCGCCCGATTCGTCGGTGGCAATATCGAGATCCTGATCGGCTCGCTCGCCACCGATCTGCGCGAGCGCCGCCTCGATTTCGTCATGGTCGCCGCGCGCCAGGCTGGCGCTCAGCCGGGCGATGCGCCGATTGCGGTACTCGAGGAGGCCCGCGCGCCGCAGGATGACCAGCACCTGCGCGCCGCTCAGCAGGTTCGATTCGGCCAACGGCTGGATGGCGCGCGCCGTGCGCTCGACCGACGCGGCGGTATGGCGACCGATCTGCTCGTTGCTGGTGAAATCGAGGCCGAGACGGTGGGCGACGCTGACCAGTCCGCCGTGGTGTTTCCGCATCGCGCCGACGAGGTCCTCCCGGTCGGCGTCGATGAGGTCCTTTTGCCTAGGCATCGTCCCCGGCGTGCCGTGCTCGCCGATGAATGCCAGCAACTCGCGCTCGATGACCGCGAAATCGCGCCAGTAGCCGGATTGACGAACCTTGTGGCCGAGTTCGAGGCCGAGTCGTTCCGCGACCGCGTGCATGCCGCCGTTGTCCGAAATCGCCGACGCGAGGTCGCTCCTCCCCGCACCATTCATCGCAACATACAGCGGCATCACCCCCGATGTCCCATGATCCCGGATGAAGTTGAGCAGCTCGCGCTCGAGGTTGGCGGGGTCGTCCCAGTATCCGGCGGATTTATTTTCCTGGCTCATCGCGAGTCCCAGCCGAGCCACCACCTCTATGGCACCATTATGGCTACGGACAGCGTTAGCGAGATCGCTCCTACCTGCTGCACCCAGCCTCTTCTGGCTGGGCATCACACCGGGAGAGCCATGCTCGTCGATGAATGCGAACAGTTCGCGGTCGAAATTCTCTTGGTCATCCCAATACCCCTTCTCCTTACTTGGGCGGGAGAGCGCCAGCCCCAGATCTCGAGCCACGGTATGGGAGCCTCCGTTCTTGTGTATTGCACCGGCCAGACTACTTCGTTGAGCGGCATAAAGCTCGTCTCCTGTCGGCATGATCCCCGGCGTACCGTGTTCCGCGATGAATGAGAGCAGCTCGTGATGTACATTAGCTGGGTCATTCCAATATCCCATCTGCTTCGACGGCTTCGACCGGGCGAGGTTCAGCCGCTTCGCTACCGCACGGATACCGTCGTACCGCTTCAGAGCGTTCGCGATGTCATACCTCCCGCCCTGTATTAATTGTCTCTTCGTAGGCATGATTTCCGGCGTCCCGTGTTCCTCAATGAAGGCGAGCAGCTCGCGATCGAAGTTCTCGACGCTATCCCAGTAGCCATTAGCCTTCTTACTGGTCAGCTCCAAGCCGATGCGTTCGGCCACGACATGGCTCCCGTCATGGTTGCCGATAGCGTTGGAGAGGTCGGCGCGACCCGCTGCGAGGAGTTCCGGATGCATCGGCATCTTGCCGGGCAAACCGTGTTGGGCGACGAATTCGAGGACTTCCCTGTCGAGATTGGCCGGGTCGTCCCAATAACCACTCTTCTTCTTCGTGCCGATTTTAAGGCCAAAGTGGTGTGCAACCGTGTGAATGCCGCCGCGATCGCGCATTGCTTCGTAAAGCATTCCCATCCCGCGTTCGATGAGCAGAGTGGAACTTGGCATAGTTCCCGATAAGTTCTCCCGCTTCAGGAAATCGAGCAATTCTCGCTCGAAGTTGGCATCGTCTTCCCAATAGCCCTTCGGCTTCCGCTTTCTCGGCGGCTCTTGTTTACCGGATTCCGGGGCGATGGGTAGTTCCATCTGCGTATGAGTTAGCACGCGCCTGCCACCTTACTAACGCCTCGTGCAGTTACGATGTGAAAGCCATTATGCCACAGGTAGCGAGTCCACCAGAGCACCCGACCGATCTGACACCTCGCGTTCGGCGTCGTCGCGTCGATGTGACGGTCACCATCCCCGGCGTCCGCCTCCCTCAGTCGCGGTCGTCGTGCCATCTGCGCGCCGCCTCCTCCGCCAACTCCATCGTGGCGAAGGTGGTGGGCATCCGCTCGAATACATCTCTCCGCGTCGGGTGGTCGCGCAACACGTGGTACCGGGAGATCGTGAGAAGCGGGGCGATCTCGTCGGCGTCGGTAGGCGTCCCGTGTATCTCGTAGTGCCACCCATCGCCCATATCCATCTCGCGCACGGCATGCGCCCGCCGAACTTGAAGTCGCCCGCAGCCTTGCCGGCGGCGATCACGGCGTAGATCGGACTGTTGACGGTGCCGGATACGTAACTCCCGTAGTCGTAGGCGGAGAATAGCGCAGTTCCGCGCGAACGCCCCCGCCGTGCGGAAGGCACCGGGTATGGGAACGGGGAGGATTTCACCGGTGGCATCGCCTTACTGCTCCGAGATGAGGCGATACGCGCAGTTACAGGGAACCGGCGCGTGCACGATGTCGTTGTCTTCTGTGTACGGTCAATGTTCGCGCCGTGGGGCGCGACGGAAGCATCATGGAGGTGGATCATGGGTGCAGACGACAGCGGCGACGATCTGGTAGTTGGCGAGCACAACGAAGCGGAGGACGGCACCCATCTCGTCGCGACGATCAATGACGACGGCACCTACGGCGACGACTACGTCTTCCAGGCGTCCGTCACTCCCCTTGTCGGCCATACGGTAGATGGCCTGCGGGGTATCAGTCGTGGGCTTGGCAACGGCGTCTTCGGCACGACCGGGCCTGGCGGCGCGGGCGTCCTCGGTCGCGTGGACGGCACCGCCGGGGCGGGGGTGCGCGGCGAGAACCTCACCGGGGCGGCGGTGCTCGGCGTCTCCGCACCGACAGACCCCGCGCAGCCGCTCGGCGTCGGCGTGCGCGGACTGGCGCAAGACCCGGCCAATAAAGGGTTCCAAGGGGTCGGCGTCGAGGGCAGGTCGCAGAACGGGATAGGGGTGCGGGGTATCTCCGACGGCACCGAGACCGGCGCGGTCGGCGTGTTAGGAGTTGCGGACGCGATCGCCGGCATCGGGGTGGGCGGCACGTCGAATGACGGGATCGGAGTCAGGGGCCGTTCGACGAGCGGCACGGGCGTCGACGCCCGCTCGGACACCGACGACGCACTGGAGGCGACCTCGGTGCGCGGGCGCGGCGGGGTGTTCCAGTCGGGGAAGGGGGCGAAAGCACCGATTGGACTGGCAAGCGCGGGGGGCATTGCGCAGGCGCGGTTGGTGCCATCCGTGGACGGGGCGCTGCCCGTCGCGGGGAAGTTGGGCGACCTGTACGCCATCGTGTCGAATGTCGCGGCCAGGGAGCACGGGGGGGTGCTCCTGTTCCTCTGCGTGCAGGAGGGGACGCCGCCGATGTGGCAGCGGGTGCAACTCGACCCGACTCCGCAACCGGGCGGCACGGCGATCCCGTAACCAACCGGCCCAATGTGACCGCGAACCGTAGCGCACGACGCTGCCACCACTTCTGTCACCGCAGGGATCACCGATGTGCCGAGTCCGTACGTTCCGACGCGAGCGGTAATCGCGATCTCCGCTCGACGTTCGCCTCCAACTCCTTCGGCGTCAGGGCGTAGACGGAGACGTGCGCGCCCTCCAGGGTGATGCGCCGGTCCAAGCGGCCATCGGAACGGACGCGGACGCCGGGCGGGAGTTTGGCTCTGGTCACGGTCGCCGCTCACACTCCACCGTCTCGACCTCCCACGGCACGAACGCGAACCCCTCGATGCTGATGATCCGCACCTCGGAAAAGGCCGCGCGGAAATCGGGCGCCCTTTGGGCAGCATTCGCGACGACGAACATCGTGCGCTGCGGCGGGTTCGGCCCCCACGTCGGCTGCGGCTTCAGCCGGATGCGGTCGCCGGGGTGAAGGGCGCGGGCTTCGGCGTCGGTCATCGTGCGTGCCTACCCTCGCCCGCCAGACTCATACTCCGCCTCTCTCGCCGCCAGCGTGTCTTTCGCCTCGTCGCGAATCTTGCGCGCTCTTCTCGCCTCCTCAGTCGCGTTGAGGCAATCGAGGCAGACGTTCTTCAATCGATCTGCCGTAGACAGCAATCGTTGTGAATTCCTGAGGTCTTGGGGGGAAGTTTCGTTCCACGCCTCGTCTTCGGCATCGGTCAGTTCCTTGAAAGCGGCGTCTTGTGTGGTGCGTGCTTCTTCCATGAACCGCGTCCGCGCATCAAGTTCTCCTTGCGTTTGCGCAAGCCAGTTCTCCGCCTGTTCGATCCTCGCGAGGTGGTCGGATTCCGAGCGCCCTTCCATCTTCGCATCCTCCTCTAACTAGAACTCCTACCCCACCGTCCCCGGCGTCGCCAGCGGGCCGGTCAGGGCGTGATCGTGATCGTCGTGCTGCCGTTAAGCAGAGCCAAGGGATTCCCGCTTTGTGCGGTGCCGTTCGTAACCATTGGTGGGGTTGTGAAGTTATTCGTTCCCGTGCCGCAGTTTTGTCCCGCGCCAGTGATCCCGGTGATGAACTGCGGCCCGCTGGCAAATTCGAGTAGGTACACCCCTAGTGTGTAAGGAGCCGCGCTCGGTGGCAGCCCGGTAAGCGTCGCGTGACCGCCGCCGTTGTTGCTGTAGGAGACGATCGTACCGTTGTTCGCGAACGAGCCGCCGACCGTGGCGTTGCTCGCGCAGACTAACGTCGCGCTGCCCGTATTGCTGTCGAACCCCAGTTGCGCCACGGCAGCCGCGCCGCCGCTGTAGGTCGTCTTGTCCGTGACGACTCCCGCGCGCGTATTGAACCCGTACTGAGAAAGACCCAAGCCCGTTGCCGTATCCGTCAGCGTGAAGGAATAGGAGCCGTCCTCGACATAATCGAACGGCACGACGCCGTACGGCCCCTGCGTGAAGAGGTTGTACGTCGGGTTCATCCCCTGTGCTGGCGGCGCGACGTTGACGTTTGCTGCCGGACGCGGCGAACCATTCCCCAAGGTGCCCGCGTCGAACGCCAGATAAACCCGGCGCGGATACGCACCAGTTGCTGTGACCGGCAGGTTGTCCTCGAAGCCCGGAGGACTCGATGTACTGCCGAGTATCTGGCCGCGCGGCCCGCTCGTGAATCCGCCGCTCGTCCCCTGCGGCGTCGGCGCGCTCCCGTCAGGGTTCGGCTGAACGGCGATCACCTGCGCGCCACCGTAACCTCCGGGGCCAGCCTTGAACTCGCTCGTCTGCGTGATCGGGAAGACGCCCTGTGCGCGGGGAGACGATGCGAATGATCCTTTGTAGAGGCGGAAATAGTAGTAACCAGCATTGCCGATGAAGTTGGCATCCTGATGGCCGGTCGCTCCCTGCCCGAAGAGCCGCTCGCCCGTCTGATTGAACTCGAACCAGACCTGCCCGAACGAGCCGTCGCCCGTATTCCAATCTATCGTGACGCTCGTCTGCCCGAAGGGGATCGTCGTGTTGGACGGCGTGATCGTCGGATTGGCAGCCGCCACCGACGACACCGACGAAAGCGCCAGGCCGCACACCAGAGCAGAAATTACCAGCCATCGCACCCGCATCATACACCCCTTCTAATGAAAACAACGCCTATCCGTCTATCGGTACGTACACCTGTTTCTGTGACGGGCGATTCAAAACTTTCCGTAGCACCAGTCGCTTGACGATTTTGAACGCGCGTTGCTCCCCGCCATCCACCTCGTTGATACCGGCTTCCTCAATGCGGCGGTGTTGGTGAGCAGTCGTACGGGCTATCAGGTCGAGTTGATCGGGCCGACTCGCAGCGACTATCACCGGCGCGCCCGTGTGCCCCGTCCCTTGATAAAGCCGGAACTCGTACCGTTTGCCCGCTTCGATGAATGTCGCGTACTGCGCGCCGCTCGCCGCCTGCGCGAAGACAACTTCCGGTCGCCCATCCATCGAGACCCATACCTGCCCCACCGCGCCATCGGGCGTGATTCAACTGATGACCGCCGTCCCCTTCCCGGCCCCTGCGACGTCGGGATTGGGCGCGGCGAGCAGCGCACCGTTTGCCCCGTCAACAGCAGCGGTCGCGGCCACCGAGGTGAGCAGGACGGGCGTTATGCAGCGTGCGAGACGCCCCCATTCATCCGTCCGCCTGACCTCCCGATGCAGCGCGCAAGAACCTTCCCGTGCAGGCTGTCTTGCCATAGAGTATAGTCTCGTCCGACGATGATTTCTCAGGAGTATGGCCGTGAATCGCAGCCTGGTCCGACGCCTCACTCCGGAAGAGGAAGAACTTGTGCGGAAACGCGGCGAGCTGGGCGCGCTCGAAGTATCCTTGGTGCAGCGCGAACTCGACCTGGCGACCCTGCGGGCGGAACTGTTCCTCCTCAACCAGCAATACCTGCGCGCCGTCGGCGTCAAGTATGCCGAACTCGATGGCCTCGCTGCGCAGATCGCGGAGGAACTCGCGCGGCTGAACCCGCAGGACGCGCAGGCACAGGAGCGAGCGCACCAAGCGCGCACCCAAGCGCGCGACTCCGCGAGCGAGGCGAATGAGGCGAGGGTCGATACCAAACCGTTGGTCACGCCCTCGGAGCGGCTGAGGAAGCTCTACCGGACGCTCGCGAAGCGAATTCACCCGGACTTGGCGACGGACGAACGTGAGCGATCCCGGCGCACAGCGCTCATGGCCGAGGTCAACCGCGCGTACGAGGCGGGCGACGAGGCGCGCCTGGAAGCCCTGCTCAGCGATGCGGAGAATGAACACGACACCATAGGCGGCGGCATCGGGGCGGAACTTGTGCGGATCATCCGCAAGATCGCGCAGGTTCGCGAGCGGCTGCGCCAGATCGAGGCGGAGATCGTGGCGGTCGGACGATCGGACATCGCGGTGTTGCGGGACAAGATGCAAGCCGCAGCGCGGGAAGGACGTGATCTGCTGACGGAGATGGCGGCGCCGGTAGATGCACAGATTGCGGAAGCGCGTGCCCATCTCGCTGCCCTCACCGAGAGAGGGCGACGCGATGAGTGACGACACCGCAACGCCTCGCCGCGATATCGTGTCGCGCGACGAGGGCAGAACGCTACTGCGCGCGTCACCCCTGATCAGGCGCGGCCTGGACCAACTGCGCACGACCCCGGATCGCATCCTGTATTTCCCGCCTGATCGAGCAGTCGGATCGGTATTCGTTAGGGATCGACCTGATGGCTACCGCGACTGGGACACCCCGGCATGGGAACGGGTGGGCGATGCGCGCGGCGAGATCCGCGTGAATGCGGGGAAGGAGATATATTTTAGCGCGAAAGATATGTATAATCGCATCCGTCTTGATTCATTGTCATCAGAAGAGCAAGAACAGCTCCGTGAGCGCGAAGATATTGAACTCTCTTATTCCGACGATGGACAACCGATGTTTGCGCCTGTCCATGACCATCATGTCGCCCTTGATACGCTCGGAATAAGCGACATCGACTACCTCAGCTTCAACTACTCCGTTTCTATCGATGACGATGATTTTCGAGCATTCCCTCAGATGGGTGGCCTAACGGGCCTGCAGCTCAGAATGCAGGATGTATCCGGTGATCGGCTTCAATCGCTGGCCAGCATGCACCGCCTTGAGGAGTTGGACCTCGATCTATCGACGTTTACGGACGAGAGTTTGGCAAGCATCCGCGGACTGACGACTCTCCGGAAATTAGTGCTAACGAATCCCGATCAGTCGTGGGGCGGCGAACTCACTGATGCGGGGATGATATGGTTGCAGGACCTCGTAGCTCTACGGGATGTGCAGTTGTGTGGCGCACAAATCACGGACGCGGGACTCAGTTATCTACAAAACTTCACCACCCTGGAGCGCATCGATTTGAGCGAGACGCAGGTAGGGGACGGATCGCTCTGGTATCTCCGGCGCTCAGAAAACTTGCGACATCTGGACCTCAGATATGCGCCAATCGGTAATGCGGGGCTGCGGCATGTATCCACGTTTTCTCGGCTCGAAACGCTCGATCTTTCGGGCACGAGAGTAACCGACACAGGATTGTCCGAGTTGCGAACGCTCAGCTTGCTGCGCTCCCTTAGCCTATCCGGTCGCAGCATAACCGACGCCGCCGCCGATAACCTGATCGTGCTCCGGGGCTTGCGCACACTGAATCTCGTGGACTGCTACCTGTCACAGAACACTGTGGATGCGATACGGCTAGCCTTACCGGACTGCGAAGTAAAATACACGCCTCCATTTCGCGCCTAGTGGCCGTGCGATTTTTGCGACGGGGCCACCAGAGAAGGATACACGGGGAGACGATGGAGCAGGATCGGAGGATCGAACAGAAAGAGATAGTGGCAGGTCCGCCGATGACGCCGACGGTCAATGGTTCGCGCCTGATCCGGCGAGGACTGGATGCCCTGGAACAACGCCGCACACGCACCCTCCACTTCCCCACCGAGCGTTCGGTGGGGGAACTCGGCACGTGCCCCGAAGGACCGCACAGCTACCGCAACGCCGAGATATTCGCCGAGGCGAGGGGCGACGTCCATTTCGATGGCGATGCCCCGCTACTATTGGGAATCTTCAACGAGGTCGATGATCTATCATTTCTCGAGAATCTGCAGCCCGACGACATCCAATATCTCGACTTCGGTAATCGAGAGATTTCCGACAACGACCTCCGGCATGTTGCCCATCTCACGGGATTGCTGGAGATCACCGGTTTCGATGCCCCGCGCCTGACGAGCGTCGGCGTTGCCTACTTGCGGAACCTGAAGCAACTGCGAGAGTTTGATTCACCCTACTTCCCGATGGATGACGATTGCCTGCGCGAACTGGCAAATCTCACGGGCTTGGAGTCGTTGACTGCACGCGGTCACCTCACCGACGCGGGGATCGGGCATATCCGTAACCTGGGGCGGCTACGTACGCTGAAGATTTCATCGTTTTGGCATGCGGTCACCGAGGGAGGGCTTGAGTTCATCGACGAGTTGCCGGACTTGGAATGGTTGACGATATTCCACACCGTGGTAACCGATCGCTTCATCGATCGGGTGATCCGCCTCCCCAAGTTGAAGTGGCTCATGTTAGACACTACGGCCATTACAGACGTAGGGCTTCATCGCCTGCACCAGGCCACGAACCTTGCGTTCATCCGCTTCGAAACAACGGAGGCATCCAGATCGGCGGTCGAGGCTCTCAGGGCGGCATTGCCACACTGTCACGTCGAAATCAATCTCAGAGCGTGACCCTCAGGTGGGTGACCTGTTTCTCGCGCTAGTGCCGAGATCCTTTCGCTATCCTGTCGGCGCATTTCTTGGAAGGAGATTCGATGCGGTCGCGCGATAGCTGGGCGCGGGCATCGGCGTGAAGCACGGCGAGACGACCGTCACCACAGGCGCTGCATGAACCCCAACTGCTTGATGGCACCGGGATTCTTGCCTCGCTCGATGCTTATCTCGTGACGTTCGCGGTCGAACCGACGCTGTTCGAGGGACGAGAACGCTGCAGGCAAGGGGCTGGTGGACCGCGGATCGTGGTACAGCACCGGCTCGTCGGCGTTATCCAACCCGATGTGCGGGAATGCCAGCACCCCGGCGTAGGGCGGTGATTTAGCGATTCGCTTCAGAAATTCGCCAGTCGGGCGGAAAATGTTCCCCTCGTCGGTAAACGGATCGGCGATCCTCTCGCCGTACAGAGCGGAGTCGAAGTCGCGGAGGTGCGTCCAGCCTTCACCGACGGGATGCCCGATGGCGAGCAGGGCCGGGATGCCCGCGTTCCTCGCCTGCCGCCGCTTGCGATCATCGTTCACGGCGACCCGAATGCGCTCCTGGGAGTCGCCGTGATGTATGCGCGTGACGCTGCCGAAGTCGCGAGCGTCGGGGTCGGTCCGGTAGACGGTCAGTTGGATGACGCCGCTCGAAATCTCCCGCACGAGGTCGTGCGGCCCGTCATCGTTGAAGGGCCGTTCGCCGGAGAGCATTTCTCGCACTGCCTCCCTGAACTCGGCCTTGGAATCCTGCGGCCCGATGCGCGGCAAGCCGGTCACCTGCACGCCCCACCCATTGGGTTGCGCGACGCGGATGATGTCCAGGAGCGGCGCCCGGTCGCGCGATAACTCCATAAGCGGCGCGCCGAAAAGCGGCGCCATCGCCTCGACCGCGACCATGCCGTCGGGGAACGTGGCGACGTAGTCGATCCGCGTCGGGACGCCCTCAATCGGGCGCTCAACTTCGAGCGTCGCTCCGAGAACTTGCAACATGCGAGCAACGATCAACTCGACGTAGGCCGTCTGCCATCGCGACTGCAGGTCGCGCACGATGATCGGCTGAAACGCTTCGGGCAAGTGTGCGATGTTCCGGTTGAGGAATTCGCGCATTGCACGCGCAGTCTCGCTGTGCGACACGGTGATCCAGTCGGTCCGTGTTCTGGCTTGTTCGAATACCGACGTATCTTGAGCTGGTTCGGGGAACCACGCGGTCATTCGTACTATATGTCCTTCTTGCGCCGGTGCCCCGGCCCTTGCTTGCCTCGGTAGGAATGCTCAGTCGAAGCTTCGCCGCGCCGCTTCCGCACGTCGGAGTGCTTGGAGGGGATTGACGAACCACGCCGCCATCAGCACGATGAAACAGGGTTGGGAGATGGCCGCTTCACGGCGCTTGCGTAACTTCTCGGCATTCGTCTTCGTCTGATTCATGTGGTAGTGCGTCGGATAGCCCTCGGATTCGCCGATCACGGCGTAGCGCTCTTCCATCATTCCGCGTCCTTTTTGCATCGGTGTCCCGGCCCCTGCTTGCCATGCAACGGATGGGACGGGGCGGCGAAACCGCGCCGCTTCTGCCCGCCGGAGTGCCCCGCGTAATCTCTCAGCATTCTTCAATCCGCGCGCGACCGCTGCAGGCCAAGGTTTCAAGAACATTTCTTTCCACCAATGATGCCCGACGCGATGATCGTCCCGTCGCTGCCGCGTACCATTACCTGCTTGGTCGCGGCATCAACGTTCGTCGCCCAGTTCCACAACGTTTGACACGCATCACGGGCGAGCGATGCACGGTCTTTGGCCAGTGTCGTGGTGAGAAACGCTTCATCGCCCGATGCACCATGCGCTTGGATTCCGGTCTCTTGGGCATAAGGGCACCACGCCGCGGGGATCGAGGCATCCGTGTGATTCCTGTTGCACGCGACGTCGAACACGAAATCGTTCAGATCAGCGACGCGCGCTTGATACTGGCCGTCGGGGGTTGACGCGGTTGCTGTCGCCTTCGCATCGGGTGTGGCGACCGAGACGACCTGGGATCGCGGGGCGGTCACGGAATCCGCGCGCACGTATCCGGAGTGATCGTCTCCCCATGTAACCGCGACCCATGACGCACCGTCGCCGTCAAAGCCGGGGATGCGCTGGTCGCCCGATTCGATCTCCGCACCGGGGTTGAGGGTGCGCTGCACGGTGCCCGTCACGGATGGCCGATCGCGCACCTTTGCGGACTGCCGAGACGTATTCGTGACCGACCAGCGCGTCCGCGTCGCCGTCGTTTGGATGACGGGCGTGGGAGGAGGTGTTTTACTATGCGGCGTGCCCACAAGATCGCTTCGTACATACCCTTCCTTATTCCCGGCCCGCACATGCACCCAACGGGTCGCGCCGTCGGGATCGGTCGTATCCTCGCCGAGTACCGTCGCATCGGTGTTCGCGTCGAGCAGCCCGATGATGGGCGCGTTCGTATTCGCCGCCTGCCGCACATTGACGGGCTCTCCCTTGGCGGTCACGACTTGCGCCGCTGCCGCTGCCGTACTCGCAGCGCGCGCCGTGCCAATAGGGATGACGCGCGCAGTCGCGACAACTGGGGCCTTGGGGGGGGCGGATACCGGTGTCGCCGTTCCTGATGTACGGCCATTCCCCGCAACCGCGCCGATCAGTCCGAGCACGAACAATGAGCCGATCACGATACCGACGATGGCGAGAGCGGACAAACCCCTCTTTCGCGGCCCCCGCTGCTGAGGTGAATATGGTGATTGCCCATACGGTTGCTGGAGACGAGGTCGGTATCCGGGCGGCGGCGCATCCTTCGGCATCGTCTGCCATGGCGGAGGTGGCGATTGCTGCGACATTGCTTCCCCATCCCGAAACGCCTACCGGCGCTTCAACCGATCCATGAGTCCGGGCCGCGTCCCATACAGTTTGCCGGTGCAGCCCTCGACGATGAGACGGAAGCGCGTCCCCTTGTACCGATACCCGAAAATCCACATCGGCATCCAGACGAGCGAGACGTAACAGCGCTGAATCGTCGAATTGACGGTATCCAACACCGGGGTCATCTGCCTGCACGCCGCCGATTCCTGCGCGCGGATCAGATAGTCTCCCATCTCCCATGCTTTCTCCGCATTGCACGCCGGTTCTTCGGTGATAAACCCGGAATGATAATCCGCCACGTCCGGTCGAACGTGCTCAAGTGGATACGGACCGAGTGCGTCGGATTCTGCGGGTGTCACCCCGTAGGACGCGAGGACGAGCGCGCCATGTTCGCCGGCGTGTTGGCCGCTCGTCGGGAACCAAAGGGTGTACGGCACTCGTCGCGCCTGGACGGATTGCTTCCCCTTCTTCCCGCGTGTCACAACGTCGGTGCGGTACTGCGTCTGACCATAGCGCCCGGTCCAATTGGACGACACCGCGCATGTGTAATGCCAGTAGGGCACGTACACCCCCATACCTTCGTCGAACTGCGACGTGCTCAGGACATCGCGCGGCGCGAAGTCCAGGACACCGCGATTCTTGAGCCAGCTAGCGAGGATTGAACGCGCCTGTGCGTGGTCAAGGGCAAACGGCACAATGAACCGCTCCCCGGCGATCCCTGCGACGGGATCGTCCTTGACGACCAGTTGCGTGCCGCAGAATGCACACGACAACGAGCGCAATGCCGGATTGAACGTCTGCGTTGCGCCGCAATTGGGGCAACGGTAGTTGACGAGGCCCCCGCGAGTCACATCCACCGTTATCCCATCTCCCTCTGCTCCCCGACCCTGAAGGCAAAGTCGCGACACTCACCCGCGTCTGGTTCGGACGCTCTACGCTGTCACACGCGCAGGGTGCGGGACGAGGGAATACGAGTCTGCAAATATTATACGAATGACTCGTGGAATTGTTATGGTGAGGTCGTAGAATCCGCCCTTTTTCGGCGTGCCGCCGTATGGTCATAGTTGCCGCGCTTGCCAAGGTGCTCGGCGCGGTACCGCTCGACCTCTTCGCGTGCGACGCCGTAGCTTTGTCCGATTTTCTCGGCCTTCAGGACACCCTTTTTTACCTGCCATCGCAGGGTAGCGTGGCTGACGCCTAACTCGGTCGCGGCCTCCGGCAGTGATAGCACTTCGATGTCTCCAATCTTCATACGAGCATTATACACACTATCGCACGGAATCCCTTGACTAATACACAATACTGTGTATAATGATGATTGTCAAGGGGAATAGTCCCAGGACAACGAAATGCCCCGCCGGTGCTACCAACACCAACGGGGCGGCAAACAGAGGGAGTTAGCCTACATGGTCATGCAGGAGTCTACCGCATCCCGCATCTTCACGACGAAGAGCGGCGCGCTTCTGCCCACGACGATTGGCCAGCCCACCGATTTCAACCTCATCACCACGGCAATGGCGATCCATTACAAGCAGTCGGGCTGTCTCGGTTCGTTCGACAACGCTGTACTCGTTGCTGATGCGATGCGCGACAGTAGCGCGGTGGTCGTGCTCTATGTCGGATTGGACGGCGAGCAGGATGCGCGCGTACTCTGGCCGAACAGTATTGATTTCACGAAGGAAAAGGAGGTCGTCTGCAAGGCGTACTGCACGATGCGCCGCGAGTGGAAGACGTTCCGCATCGACCGGATGCTGACGTGTCACGAGTTGACGACGCCGGACGACATCGAGATGGCAGCGTAGGATTGGGAGTCGCGGGGTCGGACACCCGGCCCTATCACGAGAGAGGATGGACGGATGGCAGGCAAGCGTGGTAACGGCGAGGGGAGTATCTTCAAACGCGGCGATGGCCGGTGGTGCGCGCAGGTGGATCTCGGCTACATCAACGGCAAGCGGAAACGAAAGTACCTCTATGGCACAACCCGGCGGGCGGTGCAGCAGCGGCTCACGAAGGTGCTCCGGGACGTGCAGCAAGGGCTTCCCGTCGCGATGGAGCGGCAAACGGTCGCGCAGTTCCTTACACGCTGGCTGGAAGATGCCGTCAAGCCTTCCGTGCGTCCCCGGAGCGCTCTCACCTACGAACAGCGCGTCACGAACCATCTCATCCCCGCGTTCGGGTGGATCGCGCTCGACAAGCTCACGCCGCAGCACGTCCAGCGATTCATCGCCCAGCAGCGTGCGGCGGGACTCTCCCCCAACACGATCAACCATCATCTCGCCGTGTTGAACCGCGCCCTCAACCAGGCGGTGAAGTGGGGACTGGTCGCGCGCAACGTCGTGCCGCTCGCGGACGCCCCACGCGGCGAGCACACCGAAGGGAGAGTACTGACGCCCGATGAGGCGCGCCGGTTCCTCGCGGCGGCGCACGGCACACGCGAGGAAAACCTCTTCGTCACAATGTTGACGACAGGAGTGCGGATCGGGGAGGCGCGCGGCCTCCGCTGGCAGGATGTGGACCTCGATACCGGGGTGCTCATGGTGCGCTATCAGATTCAGCGGATCGCGAAGCAGGAGCAGTTCTGCGAGCCGAAGACGGCGCGCTCGAAGCGGACCATCGCCCTCCCCATCATCACGGTGAACGCGCTCAGACGGCAACATACGATGTGCGCGGAAGAGCGCCTGCACGCCGGTGCGCGTTGGCAGGATTGGGCGCTTGTCTTCCCGGCGAAGGACGGCTCGCCGCTCGGCGTGACGACCGTGCAACGCGCGATGGATGTGGCGCTCGCGCAGGCCGGTATCGCGCATCTCAGCCCCCACCGGTTGCGGCATACCGCCGCGACGTTCCTCGCCGCTGCGAACGTCAACCCCCGGATCGCGATGGACACGATGGGACACACCGGGGTGGAGATGACGATGGCCCACTATCAGCACGTCACGGACGCTATGCGCCGGACAGCTGCCGAGAGTATCCAGACGCTGCTCGAAGGCACCGCATAGCGTATCCTTAGGCGAGTGGCTGTCATCGTGGCTGTCATTGCTCCCCGTGTCGCACCTTATCAATCGAGGGGCACGACGAAAAAACCTGCTGTAGCAGGGCAAATCGCAATTGGTGTTGTCTCAAAGGAGAGAAGTGGTGGAGATGGGGGGAGTCGAACCCCCGTCCAAAATGTTCAATCGGATGGCACTCCAGGCGTAGTCGGCGATTTGATTTCGCCCCCGGCACCCCCACCGACGGGGTTACCGAACGCTAGCCTGCTAATCTTACGCGAACCCTAGCGGGCGATCCGGCTCGCGGCATCCCGGCATTGTGTCGCTCATCACCACTCCCACCGGGCCGAGGAGAGGGTGAACGTCGTCGCTACTTAGGCGGCGAGGGCAAGTTCAGGTGTGCCAGTTACTGGCGTAACCCTATTTAACGAGGCCTGGTCAACCTCGGCCTGCATCATCTCGACCTAGCACCCTGTCGAAACCA
>JBBRLR010000026.1:0-48082 GCA_038231255.1 Thermomicrobiales bacterium
ACAGTGTCAAGACGGGAGGGAATGCCTTCCGTCATCTCCACGGGATGGACGTCTGGGAGTATCGGACCGGCCATCCGGAGGAGAACACGATCTTCAACGGTGCGATGACGGCGCTCTCGCGCCGGGCCACCGCGTCGGTGTTGGCGACGTACGACTTCGCGCGATTTGGCCGCGTCGTGGATGTTGGCGGCGGGCGGGGCGCGCTCCTGGCGGCGCTACTGGCGCGGCATTCGGAGATGCGGGGGATCCTTTTCGACCTGCCGCATGTGGTCGCCGATGCCGCGCAGTTGCTGCGGGAGGCCGGGGTCGCGGATCGGAGCGAGGTGGTGGGCGGGGACTTCTTCGCGACGGTGCCGGAAGGGGGCGACGCCTACATCCTCCGCGCGATCCTGCACGATTGGGAGGACACGGAGGCGACGGCGATCCTGTCGAGTTGTCGGCGGGCGATCGGCGCGGAGGGGCGGCTGCTCGTGATCGAGTGGGCGGTCGGCCCGCCCAACGAGGGACGCGACAGCAAGTTCACCGACCTGCAAATGCTGGTCGCCCCCGGTGGCCAGGAGCGCACACCCGAGGAGTACGGCACCCTCTTCGCGGCGGCGGGTTTCCGGCTGACGGAGGTTTTCCCGACGAAGACGGGGCACACCATCATCGAAGGTGTCCCGGCGTAGCCGCGATAAGGCTTCGATCAACGGTGCCGTGGTCCAGATGTGAGGGTTCGCTACAATTCACCCACTTCGCGTTAATAGCCCGCCTCCTTATCAATCACATTGAGGAGCGGCTGCCCGGCCTGATACCGCCGCAGGTTTTCGACGAAGATGTCAATGCCGCGCTGGCGGGTCGCGGGCGTCGTCGCGCCGTTGTGGGGCGTGACGATGGTGTTCGGCAAATCCCAGAAGGGGCTGTCCGGTGGCAGCGGCTCCTCGCCGTGCGCGTCCAGCCCCGCCCCAGCAATCCATCCTTCCCGCAGGGCGCGCAGGAGCGCCACGTCGTCCGCGATCCCACCGCGCGAGAAGCAGACGTAGTGGGCGGTCGGCTTCATCGCCCGGAATTCCGCCTCGCCGAGCATCCCAACCGTTTCGGGCGTGCGCGGGGCGGTCATCACGACGAAATCCGACGCACCGAGGAGGTCGTGCAGCCCGTCGCGGGCGAAGACCTCGTCCACGTTCGGCGTCGGGCGCGGCGTGCGGCGGATGCCGAGCGTGCGCATGTGGAAGGCCTTGCACTTGAGCGCTAAATTCTGCCCCGAATATCCCAGTCCGATGATGCCGCACGTCAAGCCGTTCAACTCCGCGTGCGGTCGGTGCTCCCAGCGATGCGCGTTCTGGGCGCGCATCCAACCCGGCGCATCGCGATTGAGCATCAACATCAGCATGATCGCGTGTTCGGCGAGCGGGATCGCGCCATTGCCCTTGCAACTGGTGCAGACGACCGGGCTAACGATCATTTCGGGGAACAGCAGGGCGTCCGGCCCGGCTGCCCAGCTCTGCACCCAGCGCAGTTTCGCGGCGCGCGCCAAGGCGGCGGCGCCGATGTTCCCGGCGATGACCTCCGCCTCCTCGATCCGCGCTTCGAGTGCATCACGACTGGCGAAATAGCGCACGTCGGCATCCGGAGCGGCGGCGCGGATCTGTTCGAGTTGGAACTCATTAACCTCTCCAGCGACGAAAACCGTCAACATTGTTTCCCTCCATCTTCGGCAGCAAGTGCACGAGTACACCGCCCTATCATACCGGTGCATCCCATCATTGTTGTGGGGCAGCGAACGGGACGCGTCGTGTCCCTTCTGGTATCTATGGGCTTGTCACGATGCGTTTCCTATCTTCGATGAAACCGGACTTGACATGGCGGTATTTACGGTGGTATATTCTTGTCACCGTAAATACGGTGGTGCGTTTGTGCCGCCGATCTATTCTGCGAAGGAGCGATGCACGATGCCATCCAGTACCGACCGCAAGCGGCTCGAAGTGCCGACGTATCTCCATGATCGCCTCGTGGAGATCGCGATTGATGAGGATCGAACGGTGGCGAGCGTCGCGCAGGAGGTACTCGCGGCAGGTTTGCAGCACTACGCGCCTGCGGTCAATCCGGATCGCGACTTCGCGACCTTTAGCCCGCGTGCACTCGCCGCCATTGATTGCGCGCTCGAAGAGACGATCCCATTCAATCATAATTACGTCGGCACCGAGCATCTCCTGCTCGGCTTGCTGCGTGTGGAGGATAGTGTCGCGGCGCGGGTGCTTAACAAACTCGGCGTGGATCTGGAAAAATGCCGCGAGTTCATTCGATACCGAATCGGGCGCGGCAGCGGGAGTGTTCCCATCCCGGTAGAACTGCCGTATGCACCGCGAGCGCGCAGGGCACTCCACAACGCGTTCGGAGAAGCCGCTTCCTACAACAATCACTTTGTCGGCACGGAGCACATCCTGCTTGCGCTCGTGCGCGAGAACGAGGGAATGGCGGCGCGGATGCTCTCAATTTTCGGTGTTCTGACCGCCGTCCAGACCGAGACGCTACGCGTTATGGTGGGATACGAACCGGAACAACCTGCTGTATCGGTGTAGCGACATCCAATCGCGCAAATAAAACGAGGTGGCAAGCACACGGCTTGTCACCTCGTTGTTTCTGATGCAGAGAAGCGGTATCAGAACGGTCGTTAGTCGCCCGACGGATCGTTTACGAAAGTCATCGGCGATTTTGGCTGCGCGTTGCGCGACAGCATCAGCGCGCCGACAAGAAAGGCCGCGATAATCAGGTGCCACAGTACGAGTTCTACAAAAAAGCGCATTACTGTTCCTCCGTTCGCTGCCGTACCGCTTCGCGATAGCCCGTCCCATTGCTTTCGAGTATGCCAAAGCAGGAACCATGCCATACCGTACGGAAGGGCCGAATTGAGATGCCCGAAAGGATAGGTATCGCTGGCCTCATTCGCTGCATACGCTCCGATCACAATTGCGTGATAGCATCGAGTCTTGACGATTGTTTGCGGCGTGTTATAACGATGCAGAGGAATGTCCGATTATCCAAAGGAATCAGCGTGGCCACTGAGCAACCCAGTGTAGCGGTCTCCCGTGCGCGTTCGAGCGGCGCCGTGCGGATGCGCGAGTTTCAGGCGACGCTTATTTCGCTCCTGTATCTGCTCCCGTCGCTGGTCGCCTTCGCGATCTTCGTCTTTTATCCGGTCATCAAGTCGGTCTGGATCAGTCTTCATGCGGACAATCCGTTCGGCGGCACGTCCGACATCTACGTCGGGCTGGACCAGTACAAGAATGCGCTCACATCAGACAGTTACCGGAACTCGCTCAAGATCACCGTCCTCTACACGCTCTACACGGTGCCGATTGGGCTTGCCGTCGCGCTGCTGCTCGCGGTGATGGCGAACCTGCGGCTGCGGGCGATCTCGGTCTATCGCGTCGCTTTCGCGATCACGATCGGCGTCTCGGTCGGGGCGGGCGCGGTGATCTTCGCGTTGTTGTACAACCCGAGCGTCGGCATGCTGAACTACCTCCTGAGCCGGATCGGTTTGCCGCCCGTCCAGTGGCTGACGCACACGAACTCCGCGCTCTGGGCGATCGCCATCGGCACAATCTGGCTCGGCCTCGGCTTCAACTTCACGATCCTCCTGAGCGGCTTGCAGGGCATCCCCGAAGAACTCTACGAGAGCGCGAAGATTGACGGCGCAAGCCCAGCGCGGATGTTCGGGAGTGTTACGCTGCCGCTGCTGTCGCCGACGCTCTTTTTCGTCAGCGTCATCTCGGTGATCGCGGCGTTCCAGAGTTTCGCGCAGATTGATGTGCTCACCAAGGGAGGCCCGGCGGGTTCGACCAATGTCGTCGTCTACTCGATCTATCGCGACGCCTTCTTCAACTTCCACTCCGCCTATGCGTCGGCGCAGGCGGTCATCCTCTTCATCATTCTGGTCGCGCTGACCGGCATCCAATTCAAGTCGCTGGGAGGCAGGGTGTTCTACCAATGAGCGGTTCGTCGAATGCGCGCGCGGTGCGGAAACTCCTCCTCTATCTGCTGCTCACCCTCGTGGCGCTGGTCATCCTTTTCCCGCTTCTTTATGCGCTCGCGGTCAGTTTCATGACGCCCGATGAGGCGGCGCAGTACCCGCCGCGCTTTTTGCCGAGCGCGCTGCGGCTCGACAATTACCGTGCCGTCTTAAGCCGCCTGCCGATCCCGCGCTACATCCTTAACAGTTTCATCGTCGCGGCGTCGGTGATGATCGCGCAGTTGGTGACGGCGAGCCTCGCGGCGTACGCCTTCGCCGTGCGCGAGTTCCGGGGGCGGGCGTTCCTGTTCACGCTCTTCCTCGCCACCCTGATGATCCCATTCGAGGTGACGCTGATCCCGAACTACCAGACGATCTCGCAGTGGGGCTGGAAGGACTCGTACCTCGGCCTGATCGCCCCGTTCATCGCGACAGGCTTCGGCACCTTCCTGCTACGGCAGTTCTTTTTGACGATCCCGAAAGAGTTGCACGACGCCGCGACGCTGGACGGCTGCGGCAGCCTGCGCTACCTCATCATGATCGTCATCCCGCTGTCGCGCCCGGCGCTCGGCACGCTGGCGGTCTACAGTTTCCTCCAGACGTGGAACCAGTACCTCTGGCCGCTCCTCGTCACGAACAGCCGGAACATGCGCACGACGCAGATCGGCATCAACTTCCTCCGTAACGAGGAATCGCTCTCCTACAACCTCATCATGGCCGGGGTCGTGCTTGTGCTCGTGCCAACCATCGCGCTGCTCGTTATTGGGCAGCGTCAACTGATTCGGGGTCTCACCGCCGGCTCCGTTAAGGGGTAACGGCGGTCGTATCGTAGAATGTTCATGTGCAGCAAAGGAGACAGAACGTGGAAGGGATCGAACGGAACACGCGACTGACGCGCCGAAACCTGCTCCGGTTGGGCGTCGGCACGGCGGCGACGGGCGCGCTCGCGGCAATCTTGAGCGCATGTGGCGGCAGCAGCGCGACAACAGCCCCAGCGACAACCGCTGCCAGCGCCGCAACGAAGGCGCCGACGACCGTTGCCGGTGGTGCGACGACCGCCGCAACCACCGTTTCGGGCGGTGCGACCGTGGCGGCGACAACTGTTTCGGGCGGTGCGACGACTGCCGCATCAACCGTCGGTGGTGCGCCCGCGACCGGCGTGCCGCCCGCCGCGACTCTGCCCGCCGCGACGCCGAAGGTCGCCAAGAATGCGAGCGCGACCAAACTGACCTTCTGGCACGCGCTGGGCGGTACCAATGGTGAGATCGTCAGCAACCTCACCAACCAGTTCAACGACAGTCAGTCCGACATCTTTGTGCAGGACATCTTTCAGGGCAGTTACGATGACTTGGTGAACAAGTTCCGCGCCGGTTTGCAGTCCAAGGATGGGCCGCACATATTGCAGGTCTACGACATCGGCCAGCGCTTCATGATTGACAGCAAGGCGATCGAGCCGATGCAGACCTTCATTGACGCCGACAAGTTCGACCTGTCGCAGTTCGAGCAGCCGATCCTCAACTACTACACGGTGGACAAGAAGTTGAACGCGATGCCGTTCAATACCTCCAACCCGATCCTCTACTACAACAAGGACGCCTTCAAGGCGGCAGGGCTTGACCCGGCGAAGGCCCCCCGGACCTGGGATGATGTGGCGGCGGCGGCGGAGAAACTGACCAAGAAGGATGCGAGCGGCAAGGCGCAGCCCGGCGCCGCGTTCGCGATCTACGGCTGGTTCTTCGAGCAGTGGCTCGCCACCCAGAACTCCGTCTATGCCGATCCGGACAACGGACGGGGCGCGCAACGGGCGACCAAAGTCGTTTACAACAGCGATGCGGGCGTCAAAGTCCTCGACTGGTGGAAGGGGATGGTGGACAAGGGGTTCGCAGCGAACCTCGGCCGTAGCACGGGCGATGTGCAGAACGCCTTTGCCGCCGGGCAGGTGGCGATGATCACCGAATCCACCGCCGCGCTGAAGGGCATCCTCACCAAGGCGGGCGGAAAATTCGAACTGGGCACCGGCTACATGCCGCGCCCGACGGCGGGCGGCGAGCAGGGCGGCATCATCATGGGCGGCGCGGCGGTCTACATCGCTAAGGACAAGGCGGATAAGGAGAAGCAGGCGGCCTGGAAGTTCGTCCAGTTCATCGCCCAGGCGAAGCAGCAAGGCTTCTTCCACATCGGCACCGGCTACTTCCCGATCCGCAAGGATGTCTACGACCTGCCGGAAGTCAAGGCGAACACGGAAAAGTACCCGCAGTTCCAGACGGCGATTGACCAGTTGCACGCCAACCCGTCCAATCCCGCGACGAGCGGCGCGGTGCTTGGCGTCTTCACGCAGTCGCGCACCACTGATGTCGAAGGCGCGATCGAGGAGGTTTTGCTTGGCAAGTCCACCGCGAAAGCTGCCCTCGATAAGGCCGCCACCGCCTCCAACAAGGCGCTGGATCAGTACAATGCATCGGTGAAGTAACGGGGCAAACCTCACCCCCTGCCCCCTCTCCATTGCGATGGAGAGGGGTTCTTTCTATTCTGATTACCCTTGGGTTCTTGTGTACAAAACCCCAGGATAGCACACATGAATAACGACGAATCGCCAACCGAACGCTCACCATATGAACGCGATAATCTATGCAATCCGCTAATGTCCGTACAGATTGACAAGGGCAAGCGTTGCATGATACGTTCACGCTAACAAGTCACCATCAACGGCGTTGACGAGGGAGAGTACCGGAATGGAACGGCACAGCGACCCGCGCAAGGTGTGAGGCGGGGCCGGGAAGAGCGGGAAAAAAGCCTCTGAGCCGCAGGTGGATGCATCCTTTGGGGTGCTGATGCCATGCCGGGTCGCCTCCGTTACCATAGGCGCACGTATCGAATCTTCTGTAGCGTAGGCTTTCCAGCCTGCGGATAACAGGCTGGAAAGCCAGTTCTACCGGGAGCGTTCCGTACGGCTGAGGCGATGTCTACCAGGGGCATCGCGAACTTGGGTGGTACCACGAAAGCCCGCGATCACCGCGCCGCTCGTCCCAATCGGGATGAGGGCGTTTTTGTTTGCCCCTCCGGGCGGCGCGGGATGGATGAGTGGGCAGTGAGCAGTGGGGAGTGGGCAGTTGGGTGGACACGCGCCGCGCGTCGTTCTCTCCTCACTGCTCACGGCCCACTCTCCACTGCTCACTCCGCAGGAGGCTCGTGGTGACGATTCAGCATGTGGCGATCATTGATACCACTTTGCGCGAGGGCGAGCAGTTCGCCAGCGCCCACTTCACCACGGCGCAGAAACAGATAATCGCCCGCGCGCTCGACCGCTTCGGTGTGGACGCCATCGAGATCACGAATCCCGCCGCCTCGCCGCGCTCCTTCGCGGACGCCCGGTTGCTCGCCGCGATGCCGCGCCGGGCGATGATTCTCGCGCATGTCCGCTGCACGGTGGATGATGTGCATGCCGCGATTGAAGCGCGCGTGGACGGCGTCAACCTCTTCTACGGGATGTCCGATCATCTCCGCACGCACAGCCACGGCCACAGCATCGCGACGATGATTGCCTGCGCCGAGCGGTGCATCCGGCTCGCGCAGGCGCACGGCCTCGTCGTCCGCTTTTCGAGCGAGGACGGTTTCCGCACTAGCCGGGAGGACCTGCTCGCGATGTACCGCGCCGTGGATGCGCTCGGTGTGGATCGGATTGGCATCGCGGACACGGTCGGCATCGCGACACCCCGGCAGGTCGAGGAGTTGGTGGCGACGCTCCGCCGCGAATGCCGCGCCGCGATCGAATTCCATGGCCACAACGACAGCGGTTGCGCGATTGCCAATGCCCACGCCGCGCTCGACGCTGGCGCGGCCTTTATTGACACGACCGTTCTCGGCATCGGCGAGCGCAACGGCATCACGCCGCTTGGTGGCCTGATCGCCCGTCTCTGCGCGACCGATCCCGCACTGACCGCCGCGTACTACCTACCCGGCCTCCGCCTTCTCGACGCACTCGTCGCGGAGATCGTCGGCGTGCCGATCCCCTTCAACAACTACCTGACGGGTTCGGCCGCCTTCACGCACAAGGCGGGCGTCCACGCCAAGGCGGTACTGGCGGACCCGCACACCTATGAGATCTTCGACCCCGCCACCTTCGGTGTCGAGCGCACGATCAGCGTCGCGCACGCCCTGACGGGCCGCGCCGCCGTCGCCGACCGCGCCCACACGCTCGGCTTCGCTTTCGATGCCGAGACGATCTGCGCCGTCACCGCCGAAGTCAAGCGCCGCGCGGACGACGCCCCGATCACGGATGCGGACGTGGATGGCATTCTCCAATCGTGGACAGTCATCGGTGGCGGCGGATTCGGGGCCCCTCCTGGACAGCATGCCGAGAGTGTCGCTGCGCAGGCTGAAGCCTATGCCACCCCAGGAGGCAATTATGGGTACGCTGGTTGAAGAAATCCTCTCGGCCCGTCTCGGCCGGCCCGTCCACGCCGGGGAGATCGTCGTTGTGGATGTGGATTATGCGATGAGCCACGACACGACCTCGCCGCTCGCCATCGAGGCATTCCGCAAGATGAATCGCCCCTTGTGGGACCCATCGCGCATCGTGATCGCAATTGACCACGTCGTGCCCGCCTCGACCCCGGCGGTCGCGACGACCCACCGCGCCATCCGCCAGTTCACGCAGGACGAGGGGATCGCCAACTTCTTCGAGGCGGGCAGCGGTATCTGCCACCAACTGATGGTCGAGCAGGGGTTCGTCGCGCCCGGCTCGATTGTCGTCGGCGGGGACTCGCACACGGTGACGTACGGCGCGCTCGGTGCGTTCGCCACCGGCATGGGCTCGACGGACATTGGCCTCGTCTACGCGACGGGCAAGACGTGGTTCCGCGTGCCCCAGACGGTGCGATTCGAGGTTTCCGGCAGATTCGGTCACGGCGTGACGGCGAAAGATTTGACGCTCCTGATGGTCCAGACGATTGGCGTTGCCGGCGCGGTCTACGACGCCATCGAGTACGGTGGTCCGACGGTGCGCGCCCTGTCGGTCAGCGAGCGGATGACGCTGGCGAATATGGCAATCGAGATGGGCGGCAAGGTCGGGCTGATCGAGGCGGACGAGGTGACGGATCGCTATCTCGCCGGTCGCGTTCGTTACGATACCGGCACCGGCCATCTCCGCCCCGTCAACCCGGACTATCGCCGCGTCGTCGAATTGAATGTGGACGATCTGGAACCGCTCGTCTCGTGCCCGCCGGAGGTGGACAATGTCCGTCCCGTCACGGAGGTCGTCGGCACGCCGCTCGACGAGGTCTTCATCGGCACCTGCACGAACGGCAGGCTCGATGATCTCGCGCTGGCGGCGCGTGTATTCGGGGGTCGCACGGTCAACCCGCGCACGCGCTGCATCATCATCCCCGCCTCGCGGGAGATTCAGATGCAAGCATTGGAGCACGGCTACATCGAGACGTTCATGCGGGCGGGCGCGCACATCGGTTCGCCTGGCTGCGGCCCTTGCATCGGGCGGCACTTCGGCGTCCTCGGCAAGGGCGAGCGCGCCCTGACGACGATGAACCGCAACTTCACTGGTCGGATGGGCGACGCGACGGCGGAAATCTACCTCGGCAACCCAGCGACTGCCGCTGCCTCGGCCATCGAAGGTGCAATTGCTGACCCGCGAGCGTATCTGTAGTAGGGCAACCGAAGGGAGAAACCGATTGAACCGCAAAGACGCAAAGGACGCAAAGAGAAGAAAAGGAAGAGGGATGAAAATCTGCTTCTTCCCTCTTTGCGTTCCTTCGCGTCCTTTGCGTCCTTTGCGGTTCATATGGTTTGTCCGCTGAGAAAGGATGAGGGACGATGGGTCGCGTGTGGCGATTTGGCGACAATGTGAATACGGACGAGATCATTCCGGGGCGGTATAACCTGACGACGGATCGGGCGTATCTCGCGGAGCATGTGCTGTGTGAGATGCGGCCGGAGTTTCCGACGACGGTGCGGCCCGGCGATGTGATCGTCGGCGGTAACAACTTCGGCTGCGGCTCCTCACGCGAGCATGCGCCCGTCGCGATCCAGGCGGCAGGCACGGCGTGTGTGGTCGCGCGGTCGTTCGCCCGCATCTTTTACCGTAACGCGATCAACATCGGCCTGCCGATCCTCGTTTCGCCCGAAGTGTCCGATGCGGCGCAGGACGGTGAGACAATCGAGGTAGATCCCGTCACGGGCCGGATCGCACTGCCGGATCGCGGGCTGGTCTTCCATGCCGAACCATTGCCTCCATTCGTCCTGCGCGTCGCGGAAGTGGGAGGCATGTTGGCGTTCGTCAAGCAGTATGGCTGGGAGGGCGTGACGCGTACCGACTTCGCGTAAGGGATAGGCCTCGGTGTACGTTCCATGTGAAACGGAAAGGAATGTGAGATGAGCACGACATTGACGACGGCAATCGCCGAATGTCCCGAGTGTGCGGGTGAATGGACCGTCAGCGGCATCACCACGGGCGAGATTATCCAGTGCCCGGAATGCGGCGCGGAACTGGAAGTCGTTGACCTCGCCCCCCTCACCCTGACCCTTGCGCCGGAGGAGGATGAGGACTGGGGCGAGTAACCGGGTTTCTGTGGTAGCGTAGGCTTCAGCTTGCGCTACCACCGCTCAAGAGTCGGAGTCACGCAATGCCAGATCGGACTGATTCCAGCGACACCCTCGGGCAGGAAGCCCACGCGTATTATGCCAAAGGAATGGAGGCGGATCGCCTCGCGCGAGGGAGCAGCAAAATCGAGTTCGCGCGCACGCAGGAGATCGTTTCGCGCTACCTGCCGCCACCGCCCGCCGTGATCTTGGACATCGGCGGCGCGGCGGGCGTGTACGCGCTCTGGCTCGCGCGGCTCAGGCACGAAGTACACCTCGTTGATCCGATGCCCCTCCATGTGGAGCAGGCACGGCAGGCGTCCGCGCAACAACCGGACGCGCCGATTGCCAGTTGCACCGTCGGCGATGCGCGCCATCTCGACCACGCCGACAACAGCGCGGATATCGCGCTCCTTTTCGGCCCGCTCTATCATCTGACGGGGCGCGAAGAGCGCATCGCCGCCCTGCGCGAAGCGGCGCGGATTGTCCGGCCCGGTGGGGTTGTGCTGGCTGCTGGCATCTCCCGCTTCGTCTCGACCCTCGATGGGCTTGCCAATGGCTATCTCGCCGATCCCGGCTTCGCGCGCATCGTGCAGGACGATCTGGCGAACGGTCAGCACTGCAACCCGACGAACCATCCGGCCTACTTCACCACGGCCTTCTTTCACCACCCCACGGAATTGAAGGGCGAAGTCGAGGATGCCGGACTCGTCCACGAGCGCACGATCGGGATCGAGGGGCCGGTATGGCTCGCCGCCCGCGTCCAGGAAACATGGGGCGACCCGGAGCGCCGCGCGGAGACGATGACGGCGCTCCGCTGGATCGAAGAGGAGCCATCATTGCTCGGCGCGAGCCAGCACCTAATGGTCGTCGCTCGCATGCCATAAAAGAGAAAGGAGACTGCGGACGATGGCGCGATCATCGACCGCCGACGCGTACCGGATCGTCCTCATCCCCGGTGACGGCATTGGGCGCGAGGTGATCCCCGCCGTCGCGACGGTGCTGCGGGCGCTGCTGCCCAATGCGCGGTTCGTTGAGGCGGAAGCGGGCTTCGGTGCGTACGAGCGGCACGGCACGCCGCTGCCGGACGCGACGCTCGCCGCCTGCCGCGACGCGGACGCTATCCTCTTTGGCGCGGTGACGACCCCGCCGGACATTCCTGGCTATCGCTCGCCGATCCTCCGGCTGCGCCAGGAACTCGGTCTGGCGGCGAACCTGCGCCCCGTCCGCTCCTTGCCCATCCCGGCCTCCCGCCCCGGCGTGGACCTCCTGATCGTGCGCGAGAACACCGAGGGGATGTACAGCGGCATCGAGGAGACGAGCGCGGACGGTGAGCGCGCCACAACGCTGCGCGTCATCACCGGCGCGGCCTCCCGTCGCGTCGCACATACCGCCTTCCTCCTCGCACGCGGGCGGCGCGGTCGCTGCACGGTCATCCACAAGGCGAATGTCCTCCGGCAAACCGACGGCTTGTTCCGCCGCGCCGTGCGCGAAGTGGCGACCGAATACCCGGATGTGACGCTCGATGAACTGCTCGTGGATACCGCCGCGCTCCGGCTCGTACAGGCGCCGGAGGCATTCGACGTGCTCGTGACGACGAACCTCTTTGGCGACATCCTTTCCGACCTCGCGGCGGCACACATCGGGGGCCTCGGCGTCGCCGCTTCGGCGAATGTCGGCGGAGGCAGGGGGCTGTTCGAGCCGGTCCACGGCAGCGCACCGGACATCGCCGGACGCGGTATTGCCAACCCAACTGCAACCCTGCTTGCTGCCGTCCTCATGCTTCGGCATCTCGGCGCGCATGCCGAAGCGGCCCGCTTGGAGCATGCGACGGAGGCGACGCTCGCCTCCGGCATCCGCACGCCTGATCTCGGCGGCACGGCGACGACGATGGACATCTGCCACTCCGTTTCCGCCGCCCTGTAAGCGAATACAATCGCCCTCTCGGCATCATCCGTACATTCGCTATGACCACACGGCACAGGTTATCCACCGTTCCCACGCCCTTTCGGGGGTTATACACCCCTCTCCACCGCGCGGTGCCTTGGCGTCACGGGGGCCAAATGAGCGCCGCTCATCACTTAATCGGTTGCGTTCCGGCGTCGCGCGTGTCATCATGCTCCTCTTCACACACTGAGCCATCGCTCCCCGCGATAGCGAGCCTCTCAATCGCTCTCGGGAGAAGCAGACGATGGAATGCACCGGCATCGTAGCGCCGGCGCCGGGAAAATGGGGCGGGGAATAGCAGAGCGTTGTTAACTGTAGCGAGGGATGAGGCGTACGAGAAACGAAAGGAGCGCGACCCATGGATACATCACGGACCCCTTTCGTGCGCGTACGGGCGGAGGAAGATGGCACCTTGCAAGTCGAGGTGCAGGGGTGGCAATTGCTCTGGGCGCACACAATCACGATTGATGATGGCGTCGAGTTGCGGCAACGTAAGGGAGAGGACGGCGAGCAAATCCGCGAGGGATACGCCTTCCCCCTGCTCTACGGCAACGGCCGACTGCACCTGCTCGCCGAGCCGCCGGACCCGGTCATCATCACCGCGACGATGACCGCCCATGTACCGAGCAACGCGGAGTAACGAGAAGGTAACCCGCCCAATCTCCGCGTACCTCAGCCATCTGTGTTCAGTGCATCCCAGACGACACGGTGGATGACCGCGCGGAAGCGGCCCCACACCTGCCAGTTGTCTGCGAGGATTTCGTCGTATGCGTCCGGCAACTGATCGAGATGATCGGCGATGGCTGGCAGTTCCGCAGGCTCGATTTCGCGGTATGCGGCGAGCCGTTCATTCGGATCGGTCGCACCGAGCGTGCCGCCAGTCTCATCCAGCAGAAAGGCAAAAGTGACATAGCGCGGCGCGCCATCGTCGCCGGGCACGGCATCTTCCGGACGGTACGCAACGATTGCCAGCAAGCGCCGCACCACGACTTCAAGCCCCGTCTCCTCGTACGTCTCGCGGAGCAATGCATCCAGCACGCGCTCACCAGACTCGACACCGCCCGTCATGAGCCGGTAGGCGCCCGGAGGGTAGAATGTCTTCGCGGCGATCAGCAGGCGACCATTCGGCCGACGCACGACCATGCAGACTTCGCTCGTCCGGCTCTGTGTCTGCCGCTGCCAGAACCCCCGTGTCCCAACTGCAACATTCCTGATGATTGGCGTGCCAAACCGTTCGGTGAGTTTCGCGATTTCGCGTCCAAGTTCATCGGGGAATGAGGTGTGCATCGTTTCTCCTCTCGCCGGGAGCGCCGATGATCGTCCGCGCTTCTTCGGTGGTTGCCGGTTCGCGCCCCACACCGCGCGCGGCACGGACGGCCCATGCAACGAGCGACGCGTTATCGGGCGCGCGGTGGCCGTCCGGCAGGTCAATCGCATCCTCGAAGCCCACGCGCATATGGCCTCCCGTTTCGAGAGCGCGGCGGATGACGGCGTACCCCGGCAGCCCGTTCCCATGCCCCGCCCACAACGCGCCGGGAAAATGCTCTCGTACGAGACTGGCGAGCAGGTCGTAGTTGCCCACCGTCGCGGGCGCGACCTGCCGCCCCGCGCCATACGCGGGACTATCCAACTCGATCAGGAACCATGGTCGTGCGGGAAGCAGTCTATCATCCCGCAGCAGGACAGCGTTGCTGACGAAGCCGATGTCCATAACGCCGAGTTCGGGGACGATACCTAGCTGCGCGCAACGCGCGAGGAGCGCGGCGATGTCGCCGTAGTCGTTTGGGAAATGCACAGTGCGGCGAGCCGGTGCGTCGGCGCTGTCCGACCGTTCCCACGCGACGATGTGTCCGAGATTGATCGAGAGCAGGTCGGGCATCGCGCGCGGATCGGCGGCGAGGGCATCCAGTAGATCGAGGACAGCGGAGACGGGCCGATCCGCCGGGCGAATCGAGGTGATACTGATAAGTAGGCCGGGTGCGGCGTCGCGGATACGCCGGTGCGCCTCGGCGTACCAGGTCGGATCGGCGCTCCATTTACCGTCCGCATCCTGCGCATGGATATGGACGACTGTCGCGCCGACATCGGCGCAGCGGCAGGCATCGTCGGCAATTTCCGTCGGGGTGCATGGCACGCGCGGATGCGCGCGGCGGCTCCGCCCGCCATTGAGCGCCGCTTCGATCAGGACGGCATCACGCGCCATATTCGCCAGCCTCACAGATTGAAAACCTGCGCCACCGATCTCCCGCGACGTATTGAACCAAACTGGGTCACGCGATGGCGTACGTCACGCGCACCGTCACCGTCACGGTCGTTTCGCCCGTCTGGATTGGTGGCGGGGCTGCGGCGGAGTTGGCGGTGTTCGCTGCGGGCGCGGCGGCTACCGGGCGCGGCGGGGGCGGTGTCGTGCTCTGGTCGTCAATCGTCATCACGATACCGACCGACACACCGGTCGCCTTGGCGAGGGTGTCCGCCTTGTCGCGGGCATTCTGCACCGCCTGCTCGCGCGCCACGCGGCTCGCCGCTTCGGGGTCCGCCAGCCCGAACGAGACGCCGCCCACCTGATTCGCGCCCGCTTTCGTCACCGCGTCGAGCAGTTGCCCGACTTTGGCGATGTCCCGCACCGTCACATTGACGCTGTTCATGACGCGATAGCCGGTCAGCACGGGCGCGCCGTTCTGGGGGTAGTTGTACTGCGGCTGCACGGAGTAGCCGGTCGTTTTCACATCCTTGTCTACATTTACACCACCCTGCCGCAGGGCCTCAATGATCGCGTTCGTCTTCGTGTTGACGCTGTTCTGCGCATCCACGACGTTCGCGCTCGTCTCCGTCACTCCCGCCGAGAAAGAGGCGATGTCCGGCGCGAGCGTCGCCGTGCCCGTGCCGCTCACGGCAATCGTCCGCTGGAGCGCGCCGGAAGGGGCGGGGGGTGGCACCGTCTGCGCGGATGTCGTGTCGCCGATCATCGCGACCGCGACGAGCATACTGGCGAGTGCGATGCCAACGAGCGCCGTAAAACGTGCAGTGTGTGATCGCATGGGACGTGCCTCCTACGCATGGAAAAACCACACCCACTCTGTGGGATACAAGGGAGACGTCGCCGTGCGCCGGGAAGTTCCCTTTCGGAGCGGATACGGGCCTCCATCCTCGGATGTCGTTCGGCACGATCAGCCGACGATAACCGGCGCGCGGCGCAGGAGCAGGGTATGCATGACGCTCATCGCGACAAGGCGACCGGTGCGGGGGTTTTCCTGCGTCGGGATGCCCTGGATGTCGAACTGGAGGCGACCGAACGCGCCCTCGGCGACGACCGTGTGCATGTTCCGCTCGATGGTCGGATCGGCCAGCACGCGGACTTCGGTGCGATCCAGCCCGATCCCGGCGAGGCTGACGGCGGCGGCGACATTGATGCTTTCCGGGAACTTCAGCGCCCCTTCCCGCGCGCTGCCGCGAAAAACCTCTTTCGCCTCGGTGAGCGCCGCCGCGTCCTCGGCGTTCATCAGCGTGCGGGCCGGTTTGCGTGTCGTATGCGTGACGCGAGTCAGCCCGCCGACCGCCGCTGCGGCGATCGCATCGAGCGCGCCAATCGCGCCAGAGGCGACTTTCGCCTGCGCTTTGCCCGCCTCGGCGGCAGCGACCATCATTCCCATTACTCCCGGCTCCGCGAAGACGCCGACGCTGACCATGACGAGGTCGCACCCCGCCTTGAGGACGTGCGGGCCGTGCTCCTTCAGCCCTGCGTGCCCGCACGCCTCGACGACGATATCGGGCCGGAGGGCGAGTAGCGCATTAAGTGACGGGACGACCGGGACATCCACGCCGGGCCGCGCCCGTGCCGGGTCGCGGACGACCGCGCCGATGATCTGCACCGCGCCGTCGCCCCGCTCGCGCGCCAAGCGCGCCACCGCCTGCCCAATCGCTCCCAGCCCGATCAGCCCCACCCGCAGCGGCGCGTTGCTCACGCTCGTCCTCCGTTCGTTGCAGCAATGGATCGTTGTCGCCATTGCGCAGTATACCGGAGCGGCAGGTCATTCACATCTCGTTGATTACGCCTCTTTGACCGCCTGGATCAGCGCGATGCTCGTCGTCAGGTCGTCGTCTGTCAGGTTGCGGAATCGCTGCGCCAATGCCTCGCGCGGGAGGCCCCCTTCCCCACGGATTGGCACGTCGCCGGCGACCCGGAAGCCCTGCTCCTCCATCAGCCGCACATGCGTCGAGTGCGGCTCTCGGTTTGCCACCGGGTACCGCCGCTTGCCCGTGACCAACGCCCAGGTGAGTTCCGAGCACGCCCAGTGGCCGTTCCATTCCCACGCCGTCCCCATGCAGCGGAAATCTATCTGGTGTGACATCACGCCGCCCGGCTTGAGCCAGCGATGGAGGGTGCCGTAGGTGGTGTGGAGGTTGAGGGGATATTCCATCACTGCCTGCGACAGGACCATGTCTATCGTCCCCGCCTGCACGATGTCAGCCCGGTCCCACGGCGCCTGATAGGTGATCCATCCGCCGCCATCCGCTGCCTCCCCCGCGAGTTCCGCCCGGATCGCCGCGACCCGCTCAGGGGCGAGGGCGAGGGTGAGTCGGTTCTCGGTCAGAATGTCCTGCGGGAAGGCGTAGTTGTCCAGCAGCGGGGTTATCAGCGGGAACTCGTCCGGTCCCGGGATCGGGGCGCGCGCGCGGAAGAGTGCGACTAGTTCGTCGAAGATGGCAAGGTCACGATCATTCCGGATGTACCGAACGACATCGAAGGCGTAATACTTTTCGGAGCCGGAAAGCAGCGCGGCTAGGCCAACGCCGAGCGAGTCGCCCGGCCCCAACTCCGCGACGATGGTGGGTTGCGTCGGCAGGGCGTGCGCGCGGGCCATCACGAGGTGGCGCAGCCAGACGGAATAGCAGTACCGGGCGGAGTCGCTGCCACCGGTGCGGCGGGAGACGAGGTTGTTGACGCCGGGCACGTAGGTGGCGATACCAGTGACCAGGGGGCGGAGACGCAACGCCATCCGACTATCCTTTTCTCGGAGCGCGGCACATGGTTCGCGGTTTGTGCCACAGTATCTTGTCGTGCCTGTGGGAAACCGACAATAGATACATACTACGGTGAAGATGTAAAAATTAAGGGTAAAAGAATGCAAAATAGGTACAGATGGCTATATTGTCACATGAAGCCTGATTTCCGTCGGAGAATGTCAGGATTGGGAGCGACGCAGTTCGCGAGAGAAACGTAGTGACGGCGGGCTAAAGCCCAATGCGGTTCAGTTAAGGGCAATTTCCCCGGTGGTAGCAGGCTTTCCAGCCTGCCTCTCAGGACGGGGACGGCAGACAGGCTGGAAAGCCTGCTACCACCAGGAAAAACGCTCCACCTGCGCAACTCCTAACGGTATTCAGAGGCGACCACCCCCAGCGAGCGTTGCAACATTCTAGGGAATGAACCGCCACTGCTGCCCGAACAGCAGCAGTGGTGGTTTTGAAATCATTTCTTCTTCGTTGGCAGCGGCGATGGATAACCCCCCACGCGATCAGCCTGCTATCGCTGGATCGTCTGCGCCACCCCGCAGGTATACAGGCCACAGTACAGGTTGCCCCGCACGTAGGTCGTGCCGTAGCCGAAGGGCGGCGCGGCGAAGGGGCAGCCGTATAGCCCACCGCAGGTGATGCCGTCGGTGTAGCCGGGGAAATAGCCGTAACCGGAGGCGGGGGCGGAGCCTGTCGTGATCGTGGCGATGACGCCGGACGCCTCGGGTGCGGCCGCGCTGACGGCGGTCGTGAACACGAGGAGTAACGCGATGGCGGCAAGGCAGGCCATCCGGCTTATCAAGTGGCGATGCAGCGATAGTCCGATTCGACATGGGTACATACGGGCCTCCTCATCGTGAAATGCGACCGATACCAACGGGTGTCGCCGCCAGTATAACAATAAATGGAGTCTCCACTGAGCGTCCCAGGCATCGGTCAGTCCTGTCTCGAATGCATTGTCGGCTCCTGCAGGAGGCACGGGCGCACTCACACTTCGGCGAAGACGATGCAGACGGGGCTGCCAGTACGCACGACATCGCCGGTTGGGGCGAGACCACCTGTCGCCGGGTCAACGCGGAAGGCGACGATGGTGTCGCTGCCCTGATTGGCGACGAAGAGGAATTGCCCCGACGGGTCGAGGACGAAGAAGCGCGGCATCGTGCCCCGCGCCGGTTCCCAGCCGACCGCTGTCAGTGAGCCGGTTTCCTCATCAATGGCGAAGATCGCGATGCTGTCGTGCCCGCGATTCGAGGCGTAAAGGAACCGACCGGACGGCGCGACGGCGATCTCGGCGCCCGTGCTCCGGCCCGTGTAGTCAGGCGGCAGTGTGGTACTGCGTTGCCGCGCGTCGAGCAGACCGCGTTCCGCATCGTAGCCGTGGGTTGTGATCGTCGAATCGAGTTCGTTAATGATGTAGGCGTACGGCAAATCGGGGTGGAAGGCGATGTGGCGCGGCCCAGCCCCGGCCTGCGCCTGCACGAACGGCGGGTCGTTCGGCACGATCGCGCCGCGCTCGCTATCGAACCGATACACAAACGTCCGATCCAATCCCTTATCGGGCACCGTCACGAATCGTCCGGCGGGATCGAACGGGCTGTGGTGGGGGTGTGGGCTTGCCTGTTCCACCGTGTCCGGGCCGGGGTCGCCCGTTTGCGACAGGACGGTGTTCGGCGGCGCGAGTGTCCCGTCCGCGTTGATCGGCAGGGTCGCAACGACGCCGTCCATGTAGCTGGCGACAACGAGGGTGCGCCCGGTCGGATGGACATCCGCCGACACCGGGTTGCGGCCGCCCGACTGCTGCGTATTCAGCATAGTCAGTCTCCCGGTTCCGCGCTCGATAGCGAAGGCGCTCACCGCGCTGAAATCGTTGCCGCCATGCACGCAGTACAGGAATCGCCGCGTCGGATCGAGCGCCAGGAACGAGGGATTCGCGACCCCCGCGAGCAGTTGGACATGCACCCACGCACCGGAATCGCGATCCATCCGGTACACGTTGATCCCCTCACCGGCGCCCGCGCGGTCCGGGGTGGTGTAGCAGCCGACATAAACGAACATGGGGCGATCATAGGGATACCCCCCGCAACCGTCAACACGTTGGAGCGGTAGCAGCAAGGAGCATTTGCGCGCTTCTTGCGAGGCGCATACACTCGTTGCACTGTTGAGCGTTGCGGCATCGCTGAAAGACGAAACGGAAGGGAACAGCATGGCAATGGATCGGTCCCGGTTGGTCATGGTCAAGGCGGAGCCGTTCAACGCCGAGACACCGCTCGCGGCGCTCCGCGAGCCGGTGACGCCCACGCCGCTGCACTACGTCCGCTCCAATTTCCCGCTGCCCGACCATCCGGGGACGCTCGCCATCGGCGGCGCGGTCGAACGGTCGTTGACGCTGACGCTCGACGAGTTGCGCGCCATGCCCGCGACGACCCTAACCGTCACGCTGGAGTGTGCCGGCAATGGCCGGATCGGCCTGATGCCGCTGCCGACCGGGGAGCCGTGGGCCGGCAATGCCGTCGGCACTGCGCGCTGGACGGGTGTGCCGTTGCATCTGCTTCTGGAGCGCGCCGCTCCCCGCGCGGACGGCGTTGATGTCTATTTCGAGGGGGCCGATCACGGCCCGTACAAGGGTGGCCCCGATATTCCCTTCGGTCGATCGCTCGCGCTCGAACGCGCCCGCGATCCCGCGAGCGAGGCGCTCGTTGTGTGGGCGATGAACGATGCCCCGCTGACCGCCGATCACGGCGCGCCGTTGCGCCTGCTGGTACCTCGTTGGTATGGCATGGCAGCGGTCAAGTGGCTCTACAAAATCGAGGTGCTGACCGCTCCGTATGAGGGTCAGTTCCAGACCAAATCGTACCAGTTCGAGTGGCCCGACCGCGCGCGGGAAGCGGTCACGACGATCCTCCCCAGGGCGCTTTTCCTTGCCCCCACGCCCGGTGAGACGCTGCCGCGCGGCCCGTACACCGTCCGGGGCAGGGCGTGGTCCGGCTCCGGCCCGATCACCGCCGTCGAAGTGAGCATTGACGGGGCGGGCGAGTGGCAGCCCGCCCACGTCGCGCCGCCGACCGGCCCCTACGAGTGGCAGGAGTGGAGTTTCGATTGGGCGGGCGCCGAGCCGGGTCGCCACGTCTTCCGGGCGCGCGCGACCGATGCTTCGGGCGCTTGCCAACCCGATAGCCCCGCGTGGAACCGCCTCGGCTACGGCAACAACGCGGTGCAGGTGCTGACCTTCGACGTGCGTTGAGAGGGACAGTCTGTCATTCCGCGGAAAGGGGAAGTTAATGAGTACGACAACGGACTTTTTCACGGAACTTGGCCGCCGCGCCGCGACGCCGGATCGGCCGTTCGTGGACGCAAACGAGATCGCCAACGCACTCGGCATGAACGACACCGACCTGATCGCCGCCATCGAGGCGCTGGAGAAGGGCAACCTCGCCGAGGATGTCGAGCGCGACGGCATGATTGACGTTCGCCTAACCGAGCAGGGTGTGGCAATCTGGAAACAGCAGCACGACCGATAGGCGAGCGGCGACCCGTTTCTACATATCCCAGGAGATACAGGTGCGATGCAATCACGACGGTACCCGAATGCTCGGTGTCAGAATCGCGCCATATGTTTTTGACGCTCCTCTACTCATCGTCGCTCAGCGGCGTACCCAACCGCCGTTCTCTTTCCAGTCATACGATATATTCGCGATCATGAGTAGAGAAACTCGCCACAATCAGACACGTTTCGCTTCACGGCGAGCATTAATTGCATCTTTGTGCCGCTCGTACTATGCGGCGGCAGCCTCAATCGCGGCGCGCGGGACGTCGTATTCGACAGCGGCGGTGTCAATATCGCCTGCTACTGCTTCGAGTCGGCCGACGATTGCCCACACCGAGACACCGTACGGATTCAGACGCGCGTCGTAAACGGCGGGTTTGTCTATCGGGATTGCGCTCGATATACCGGGTAATCTTGTCTCTTACTACCGTGGGGATGATCCTTGCTGAAAGGATCATCCGCCCGCACCCCGCATGATGCAACACCCATTCTTACGCCGAAATCGGCGTGATGCCCATCGCGGCGGCGACGAATTGGAGGGTGAAGCGGACTTCGCGATTCCAGTACGGCCAGTCGTGGCCGCCGGGTTGCTCGCGATAAAAGTGGTGGACGCCGAGGCGGGTCATCGTCCGGTGCAGGGCGCGGTTCGCGGTGAGTAGATCGGGGTAATCGTCGTGGCCGCAATCCATCGCCAGCATCGACAGGCCATCCGCTCCATGCAGGCGCACTGCCTGCTCGATGATCCGCTGCGGGTCGTACTCCTGCCGCGTCGGGCTATTGCGCGGGCCGAGAGCGGCGCGGAACTGTGGATCGTTGTCTGCCCCGTCCCATACCAGGATATGGAACGCGCCGGAGTGCGACGCGATGGCACAGTACCGCTCCGGGTGGCGCATGCCGCAGTCGAATGCGCCGAAGCCGCCCATCGAAAGACCCGCGATCGCGCGGTCGCCCCGTTCGGCGCGCGTCCGCTGCGTCGCCTCGATGTACGCGGGCAAATCCGCGACGATGTATTCCTCCCACCGCTCACCATTCGCGCCGTCAAGGTAGCAGGAATTCTCTCCTTCCGGGCAGACGATGATCAGCGGGAAGCGCGCCGCGTGGTCGGCCAATTTCGTCCGCGTCGCCCACTCGGTGTGGTTGCTCCACGCGCCGTGCAGGAGATACAGCACCGGGTAACGCGCCTCCCCTGCCGCGTCGTACCCGGCGGGGAGGAGGATCGTGTAGGGCATCGTGCGGCCGAGCGCGACGCTCCGAAATGTCCGCTCGTGGATCGTATGCGGCGCGGGCATCATGCGTTTCTTCACTTTCCTGCGGATCATGATCGCCAGTTGCGTGCGGCGAAGGGCGACCTGACCCGCGACGCGTGCCACGCGTCGGCGCGTCTCCGGAGACAACCGCTCCCATACCCGCCGCATTCGACTTTCGATTGCTGCCGCCATATCGTTGTGCTCCAACGCGCCGATCCGCCGACGCATCGTACGCGGAAACGCATGTCGCACGCCACCTGTGGGGATCGGCGCGATAGACTGTGGCGATGCATGCGATGGACGAGAAGCGAGGGAGCAAATTACATGGCAGCAATCGGCTTCGATGTCTACGGGACACTCGTTGACCCTTTGGAGATGCAGCGGCATTTACGCGCGCTACTCGGCGGGCAAGCCGGGCCATTCGCCGCGCACTGGCGGGAGAAGCAACTGGAATATTCGTTTCGGCGCGGTCTGATGCGGCAGTATGTCTCCTTCGATGTATGCACGGCGGAGGCATTGCGGTATGTCGTCCACACGCTTGGGGCGGAGGTGAGCGAGGCGGATCAAATGCGCCTGCTCGCGCAGTACCGGCAGTTGGCGGCGTTCCCCAACGCGATCCCCGCCATCGAGCGGCTGAAAGCGGGCGGTCACACCGTCGTCGCCTTTTCCAATGGTGTCGAAGCGACGGTGCGTGCACTGCTCGATCACGCAGGCGTCCTCCCGCACCTCGATGAGGTCATTAGTGTGGACGATCTGCGCACATTCAAGCCCGATCCGGCGGTCTATGTCTACCTCGCTGAGCGCGTGCATCAGCCCGTTGACGAAACTTGGCTCGTTTCCGGCAATCCATTCGACGTGATCGGCGCGAAGGCGGCGGGCCTGAAGGCGGCGTGGATACAACGAAACGCCGATGCAATCTTTGATCCGTGGGGCATCGAGCCGGACATCATCGTAGCGAATCTGCACGAACTCGGTGAACGATTTGTGCCATGATTGCGGCGCACCGACCGAAGATCATTCGGTGAAACGCGATGTCCGGTTGCGGAAAACGTTGTGACGGAGTATACTTTCGGTGGTCGCGCGACATGTGCCGCGTGGTCCCGCCGCAGCACGCTCCCCTCTTCAGTGGGAACCCGCGGGGTTGCGGGTTCGAAATCTGTTTGCACCGCCGTTCGGCGAAGCCGCGCTTCGTCCGTACGTTTTTGCGGTGCGCATTGCGGCAGGGAAGTAGTAAGTAGAAAGTAATGAGTAGCAAGTAATAAGAGCAGGAAGCGCTTCCACGCTCAACTGACTACCAACTACCGACTACTGATGTACTGACCGGGGCCGCGAAAGGAATCTTTGTTGTCATTTGCCACGATGCCGCTCGCCCCTCCGACGCGCGCGGCGCTCCAAACGATGGGAATCACCGATCCCACCCCGATTCAGTCCCAGTCCCTCCCGATCCTCCTCAGTGGCCGCGATCTCGTCGGTCAGGCCCGCACCGGTTCCGGCAAGACCCTCGCCTTCGCCATCCCGATGATCGAAAAGGCCGATGCCGCCGTCCGCGCGGTGCAGGCGCTCGTCCTCGTGCCGACGCGCGAACTGGCGCAGCAGGTCGGCGAGGTCGTCGAGAAACTGGGCCGCGCGAATGGTATCCGCTCGCTCTGCATCTTCGGTGGCCGCGCGATGGGGCCGCAGATCAGCGCCGTCAATGCCGGCCCGCAGGTGATCATCGGTACGCCGGGCCGCGTCCTCGATCTGCTCCGGCAGGGTGTTTTGAAACTCGATCGCGTCAACTACGTCGTCCTCGACGAGGCGGACGAGATGCTTGATCGCGGCTTCGCACCGGATGTCGAGCGCATCCTCGGCTTCGTCCCGCGCCAGCGGCAGACCGCGCTCTTCTCCGCAACGGTGCCCGAATGGGTGCAGGGGACGGCGGCGAAGTATCTCAACAATCCCGCGATGGTGCAGATTGATATGCGACCGGAGGACGCGCCGAAGATCGAGCACATCATCTACGACGTGCCGGAAGGGCAGAAATTGCCCGTCCTCCGCGTCCTGCTCGACGGGCGGGGCGACGAGAGCGTCCTCGTCTTCGGACGGACGAAGCATGGCGTCAAGAAGTTGGCGCGCCAACTGGAAGCGCTCGGTTACCCTGCCGCCGCCTTGCAGGGCAACCTGTCGCAGAATGCCCGCGACAAGGTGATGGCCGATTTCCGCAGCAGCAAGATGCCGATCCTGCTCGCGACCAATGTCGCCGCGCGCGGCCTCGATGTCGAGCACATCGGCATGGTCATCAACTATGAACTGCCGGAAACGACCGAACTGCTCACCCACCGCGTCGGGCGCACCGGGCGGATGGGGCGCGAGGGCGACGCCGTGACACTGCTCGTCCCGAGCGACGAGCCGAAGTGGCGGCAACTCCAGCGCAGCCTGCGCGTGCGCATTCCGCGCAAGTCGTGGCAGGGCGATCTGCCCGCCGTTCCTGCCGCTATCGAGGCGTTCCCGCTGTACCCGAAGCGCGAGGAGCGGCGCACGCGCATCGAGCGCCCGATGCCCGCTGCGAATGGGGCGCAGCCGGTCCGCCAGCGTATGCCCGCTCCGGCGCCGTCGCGTCGCGCCGAGCGGCCCGCGCGATCCGAGCGCCCCGCCGCGACGACCGACCGACCGCGTCTGCAACCGGAACGCATCGCGGCCCGCCCCGCCGCCCCGCTCACACCGGACCGGTTCCGGTTCGTCGCGTCGCGCGATGACGACGACCGGATCGCGCGCCAGGAGCAGGACGCCGCCGAGCACGAGCCGACGACGACGACTGCCCCCGGTTTCCTCCCGCCGACGCTGACCACACAAGTGGAAGCCCTGCTTTCGCGCTACCAGCAGACCGGCACCGTCGCCACGCCGGTGGACGTGCCGCTCACCCGCCGCTCCCCGATGCGGACGCGCCGCGAGGAACGCGTCGCCACGGACGATGCGAGCGGCGCAGCGCAGTCGCAGCCGGAAACGGGAAACCGGAGCGATCGGGCGCGCACCTTCGGGCGCGGACCCGGCGCATCGTCGGGCGACGACACCACGGGCGTCATCACGAAGATCGTCAAAGAACGCGGCTTCGGCTTCCTGCGCGATGGTGCGGGCGTCGAGCGGTTTTTCCACCGCAACGACGTGAGCGGCAACTTCGACACCCTTGAAGTCTCGCAGTCCGTTCGCTTTACCCCGGACCCGACCGCCACCGGCCCCCGGCCGATTGCCCGTGCGGTCGAACCGCTCGCATCCTAACGAAGGGCGAGGACTGAGGAGGGGAGGTAACCACGCCGGTTGCCTCCCTTCCTGCATTTTGCCGCGTGCATTGCGGGCGAGGAAAAGCCCACCGCACCGCGTGCGGTAGGATTGCTCGCAGAAGGCGACAATGAAGGGGAACGATCGATCGTGAAAATCCACTTCATGTTTTATGATACGACGCTCGTGGCGCTCCCGCAGGAGCGCCCGCCATGCTGGTACGCGCATCGCCCGCCGCGAGGCGCATCGGGTTCTTTATTACGCCGCGTGGAGCAGGCAGAAGAGGCGAGGTGATGATGGTTCGGCGACTGTGGCAGCGTTTCCGCAAGCCAACAGCCGACGCGGCCCCGACCGCTGCGGCCCAACCGACCGCGCCGCCGAGCACGGGCGCTTCGTCCGTCGCCCCCGACGATCTCGCCAACCCGGCCATCGAGCGATTGGCGGAGGACGAGGCGCTGCGCGGTGACCTGACCGACGACGGCTACTCGCCGCTCCAGAACTGGGCGTTCGCACGTCTGCAACGGATTGCGCATGAGGCGGTCCACCACCCGGACCCGCAGGCGGCGATGGACGGCTACACGGCGCAAATCCGCGCGTTCGTGCAGGCAGCGGTGCAGTCCGCCGAAAGCGGCTCCCTCGGCGACCTGCCCGCGCAAGTCAAGCCCCGCGTCGTCCTCCAGAAGGATGCCCCAGCTGTCGTTGCTGCATTACGCACGATCACGTTTTCCAAGGATGCCGACGCCAATGCACACGCGATCGCGAAAGCGGTCGCCATCGAAGGGAGCACCGCGTGAGCCGCCGCACGATTGCCGTTATCAGTGTCGCAGTCGTCGTCGTGCTGATACTCGGTATTGGCATCTTCGCGCTCACGCGGCACCATAGCACACAAACGACGACCGAAAGTGAATCGAGCGTTTCCCGTGCGCCCGCCGGCGCGCAACCGCCGGGGTCGGTGACGGGAATCGGCAGCGGCGGCACGACGAGCGGCGCGTGGTACGAACTCCACTTCACCGCGCCCGTCTACCCCGATAGCCCCGCGAACCACAAAGACGGCCTCGATACCCATCTCGTCGCGCTGATGGATAAGGCGACGAAGACGATGGATGTCGCCGACTACGACTTCGACCTCGCCAATGTCACCGACGCAATGGTGCGGGCGAAAACGCGTGGCGTCGTCGTGCGCATGGTGACGGACACCGACACGCTGACCAACAAGGACAAGGATATTCAGGGCGCATTCGGCAAACTGAAGGGGGCGACGATCCCCGTTGTGGACGACCAGCGCGGCCCGATCATGCACAACAAATTCACCGTTGTGGATACCGAGTGGGTCGAAACCGGCTCCTGGAATTACACGGACGGCGACACCTATCACCTGAACAATAACCAGATCATCATGCACAACGCGCAACTGGCGCAGAACTACACCGCCGAGTTCAACAAGATGTTCGAGAAGCGCACCTTCGGCCCGAATAAGGCGAAGGGCGTCCCGAACCCGGTCGTCACTATCGAGGGGACGCGGGTGGAGAACTACTTCGCCGCCGAAGACGACACGGTCGGCAACATCGTCCGCACGATCAACGGCGCGAAGCAGAGCGTCAACTTCCTTGCCTTCTCCTTCACGCAGGACAATATCGGCGAGGCGATCATCGCCAAACAGAAGGCGGGCCTCGCCGTCGGCGGCGTCTTCGAGACGACCGGCTCTAATGTGCCGACGAGCGAGTACGGCAAGATGAAGCAGGCCGGCCTTGATGTCTACACGGACGGCAACCCGTGGGTGATGCACCACAAAGTGATCATCATCGACGATCACATCACGATTTTCGGCTCATTCAACTTCTCCGACAACGCCGCGCACAGCAACGACGAGAACCTGCTGATCGTCGATAACGCGGAGATTGCCAAGGCGTTCAAGGGCGAATACGAGCGCGTCCTCACCCTCGCCAAAAACCCCCCCGCGAAGAAGAAGTAGGCGGCACTGCGCGGCGTTCGCGCAATGTGGCGCCGGATCGATGGCCGATGTCACGGTATTGTCACGGTACTGTCACGGGTCACGGCCCATGTGGGACGGTACGATGATGCTGACGGCATATGCCGCTCGCCCGCCGCACATAGCCACGGGGCCAGAGAGAAAAGGGACTATATGTCACAGCACCGTCGCGTCATGCCCAGTACCCTCGCGCTGCTCCTCCTCCTGGCGCTCATCGCCTTCCCCGCGACCCCCACCCGTGCCGCCGGACTCTTCACGGTGAGCAGCACGTTGGACGCCGCCGTCGGCGTCGCCGCTAACTGTGCGCCCGCGAGCGTCGCCCCCTGCCTGCTGCGCGACGCCATCGCTGCGGCCAACGCCACGAGCGGTGCGACGATCGCCTTCGCCGCCGGGCTCTCCCCGACAATCATCCTCGGCAGCCCGCTCACCCTGAGTAGCGCCATGACGATCCAGGGCAATGGCACGCTGCGCACGAGCATCACGGCGGGTAGTGCGAGCAACAATGTGTTCGACGTGAGTGCGAGCGGCCCCGTGGCGTTCATGGATCTCGCGATCGCGTCCGGCAACAACGGGATCAACATCACGGGCACGGGCGGGGTAACGGTCACGGCGTGCAGCCTGTTCTTCAACGCGAGCGCCGGCCTCCTCAATGCGGCCGCAAGCACAGTGGCCGTGACGGGCAGTTCCGTCTCCGGCAATGGGCACGGCCTCTTCAACGGCCAGGGCGGCACGGTGCATGTGGCGGGCAGTAGCATCTCCCAGAACAGCAACACGAACACCGTAGTCGGCGGCGGCGGCATCCTCAATTTTGGCACATTGACCGTGGCGAACAGCACCCTCACGCAGAATTCCAGCGGCGGGGGCGGGGGCGGCATTTACAATTACACCGGCACGGCGACGGTTACCAATAGCATTCTCGTCGGCAATTCCGCCACCGGCAGCAGCAGCAACGGCGGCGGCATCGCCAACATCGGTGCTATCGCGACGGTGACGAACAGCACTTTCTCCGGCAACTCCGCGACCGGGTCAGGCGGTGGCATCTACAATCAGTACTTGCTGACCGTGACAAACAGCACCATCGCGGGCAATGCCGCAAGCCCCTCACTCGGCGGTGGTATCGGGAACCCCGGCACGGTCAATGCGACGAACACGCTCATCGTGGACAACATGGGGAGTGGGGATATCGACCTTCCGTTCGCCACCAACAGCCACAATATCACCGGCACATTCACCTTCGCCGATCCCGACCCGAAGAAGCCCCAGGACCATGGCGGCCCGACCCCGACCCTCGCCCTTCCCGACGGCTCCCCGGCCATCGGCGCGGGCGACCCCGCCGCCTGTGCCGCCTCGCCCGTCGGCGGCGTGGACCAGCGCGGCCAGCCCCGCCTCGCCACCGTCTGCGACATCGGCGCATACGAGACCCCCGGCAAGGCCCTCACCGCTGCCGCCCTTTTCGGCCCCGGCCCGAACGGCAACGTCCCTCTCACCGTCATCGCCACCGGCGGCTCCGGCGGCGTCATGGTCGGTTACCGGGGCACGGTCACCGTCTCCTCGACCGACCCCGCAAGTGTACCCGTCGCCTACCAGTTCACGGCAACGGACGCCGGGAGACACACGTTCCCGTCCCTGTTCGCCACGGCGGGCGGCTGGTCCGTCACCGCGACCGACGGCGCATTGACGGGGACGGGGGCGGTGCAGGTCCCGCTCATCGTCGCGGGCGTGAGCCCGAGCAGCGGCGATGTGCGGGGAGGTGGGACGGCGACAATCGCAGGGGCGAACTTCGGGACGAATCCGTCGGTGGTCGGCGTGACCTTCGGGAATGCAGCGGCGACGGTGGTGCAGGTCACGAGCACGGGCGTCACGGTGCGGGTGCCGCCGAACGCAACGGGGACGGTGAACGTAGCCGTAACGGTCAACGGGGTGGGCGCGACCAGGAATGGCGCATACACCTATGGCATCACGAATGCGCTGCCGGGCCAGCGGCCTGCGGCCCCGTCGGGGGGAAATCCTGCGGCGCTGCCGGGGGCACGGGCGGCAGCGGGGCCGGGCGCGGGAAGCCCTGCCCCGCTGCCGCCCGCCCGCCCGTAGTCGATGGAGATCGGTACAGCCGCCCGCTCGATCTCGCAGAACGTCGGCACCCAGCACGGCAGATCGAGCGATGCCACCCCATTGATCCGCGCATACTCTGCCCGAGATTATCGGACGGAAAGCATGGCCGACAATTTGGCATAGAAGCGTGGTCTGCGATACTTGCCCGTCATCGTTCGTCTCGACGAACGGTAACTGTGCAGACAGATGTCACACAGAGGGGCTACCGATTCAATGACTGATTCGACCATCTCTGGAGTCGATCGCGCGGCTGCGGCTGATTTTCTTGGGACGCTGTTCGGTGAGGCACACCGTCTGGAGGTGGCGCCCATCGGCGCCGGGGCGTGGTCGCAGGCGTACGCCTTTGCCCGCAATGGCCGCGATTACGTGATCCGCTTTGCCCAACTGTGCGAGGATTTCGAGCGGGACCGGATCGCCGCCGCGTTTTCGAGCGCCGCATTGCCGGTGCCGCGAACGGTCGAGATTGGCGAGGCATTCGGCGGCTACTATTCCATCACCGACCGGGTGTCCGGCGACTTCCTCGATCACGCCGACGGCGCGCGGCTCCGACGCATCCTGCCCGCGCTCTTCGCGGCGCTCGACGCCGCACGCTGCATTGATCTCTCCGCCTCCACGGGATACGGGACGGTGGACGCAGCCGGCAACGGGCTGTATCTGAGTTGGCAATCGGCCCTCTTGGATATCGGGGAGGATCGGGGCGATCAGCGCACGTATGGGTGGCGCGAGCGGCTGCGCGCATCGCCCTATGGGCTGGCTGCTTTCGATACGGCCTATGCGTGCCTTGAAACCCTCGCATCGCAGTGCCCGGACGAGCGACACATCATCCACAGTGATCTCTTGAACCGGAACGTCTTCATCACGGGCGATCGCATCAGCGGCGTCATTGATTGGGGCTGCCTGATGTACGGCGACTTCCTTTATGATACCGCCTGGCTGACCTTCTGGTCCCCGTGGTATCCCGCTTGGCGCGGCATTGACTTCGAGGCCGAAGCGCTGCGTCATGCGCGCGCTATCGGCCTCGATCTCTCGGATGCGGCCATGCGATTGCACTGCTACGAGATTCACATCGGCCTGGCCCATTTCGCGTACAACGCATTCACGAACAATTGGTTGGAATACGAGCAGACGGTCGCGCGCACCCTGGCAATTGTGGATGCTGTTGCCGGGTCGCCCCGCCAATAGCGCAGGTTCTCTCGCCGAGGCGACAGCAGGGTTAGTCAGCATATCGAGGCGCCTGTGGCTGATCGCTATCGCGCGTACCGGCTCCGATTTCCTTGCGATGCGGCACAGATATTGGCATGATGCGCGTGATTTGCTACTTAATGCTGTGCGAACAACGCGCGAGGAGGAATAGCGATGCAATCAGCCAGTTCCCTGCACCCGACCTCACCGGCGGCGGAAGGCCCCGATCCCGCGATCAGCACGGACGCTGAGATCGGCGCGCTCACCCGCCTGCGGCTCGGCACGAACACTATCCGGGCGCTGATTATCAACGATAAGCCGATCGTCGCACTGTCGGAGGGCGGATTGTATGTTGATCCGCGCTATGCCCCGGTGCTCACCTATGTCGTCGCGCGCGATACAGCATACGTCGTCGGCACGATCGAGGTGAACAGCGTGGACATCGTCATCAGCCCGGACGGCATCACGATCTCCGGCGTCGGCAAAGTTGCCGGCGAGGAACTGACCGAGCTGCGACTGACAATTGACGAAAATGCGCGCGTGCGCGTCGAGGCGTATTGATCGGGTGACCAAGGAACTGGTATCTTGTGGCGGGTTTGGGAATGAGTGAAATTTGATGAGTCAGTGGTAGCGGGCTTTCCAGCCTGCATCCCCGCTCCGAGCGGCAGGCTGGAAAGCCCGCTACCACCGGGAAGTGGAATGTGAGCACATCATCCTACCATCCAACGCAAACACCCCCACCCCGGCAGGAAGTCGTTCCCCCCATGCCGCGCGCCTCGAAAGGGCGCGTCCTGCGACGGGGCGTCCGACGATTCTTCTCATCGGTCGGGGCGGCGCTGCGGACAATCTTCAGCGGGCGGCCGCTGATTGTCGTCGTGCTGATCGTGTCGCTGGCGCTGATGGGTTGGCTACTCTACGACCGAATGGCTGCGCCCGCCGCGTCGTCGGTCTCACGCGGCGGGGGGGTCGCGGTGCGACTGCCCGAGCCGCCCGTCATCCAGCAGTATCTCGCGGCGGAGCAGAAGGGCGACGCCGACGCGGTCTGGAACACCCTGAACCCATCGGAGAAGGCGCGGCGGATCACGCGTGGCGAGGACAAGCGAGTGCTCGCCCAGGTCCTGCAAATCGAGCAGCAGGCGAAGGCCTATACGGCCTTCCATTACACCGGCAGTTATCGGGAATCGAGCAGCAGCGCGACCGCGCTCTATTTCTATGTCGGCGACACCGGTAGCGGGCAGCAGCAACGGAACGTGCCGCTCGTGTTCGCCGTTGATACGAACGGCATGATCGTCGAGGTGGAGGATACGCTGTACGCTGCCGCCCTCGCGCAGATCAAGGCTGGCCCGTAACAGGCGATCATCTCGCTATCCCGTCGCGTCTCTCCCTGGAACAGCAGTCCGTGCCCGCGCGATGGCGGCGAATGCGTCGAGCGCGGCCCGATGCCGCTCGCGCGACCACGCGATCTCCTCGACGGTGGGGGCGTGATGCGCGGTCACGAGGCGGGTGTCGCCGTCGTCCGGCGGATATGCGGGCGCGCAGATGAAGAGGACGCGCGCCTCCTCCGGCCCGGCGTTCGCGAAGGCGAGCGTTTGGCGTGGCAGGGTGACGAAGGCATCTCCCGGTACCGCCGCGAACGTCGCCGCGTTCCCCGCATTGGCGTCCCAGGTCGTGACGGCGATGCGGCCCGCGAGCACGTACGTGATTTGTTCCAGCGCGCCGTGCAGGTGGATCGGGTACGGTTCCGGGCGGGGCGGGATGCGCCCCTCGACGAACGAAAGGTGCGCGAGGCCGGGGAGTGCGAACGGCAGGATCGTGATGCCGTCCGGCGCGTGGAAGGCATGCCCGTCATCCGCTCGGCTCGCGCCGCTCACGGGATCGTCAGGACGATTTTGCCGAACTGCTCCGCCGTTTCCAATCGCGCGAACGCCGCACCGACCTCCGCGAGAGGGTAGGTGCGATCAATGATCGGGTGGAGGCTGTGCGCGCGATAGAGTTCTAGGAGGCCGGTGAAATCCATCGCGCTACCCATCGTCGTGCCGAGGATGCTCGCCTGCTTCCAGAACAATTCGCGGATATTGATCGTCGGTGTGCCGCCCGTCGTCGTGCTGAACGTGACGATCCGCCCGCCCGCTTTGACGGCGGTGATGCTCCCCGCGAAGGTCGCCTGTCCGACGCTTTCGAACACGATATCCGCCCCTTCGCCCTCGGTCGCTTCCTTGACTGCTTCGAGCCAGTCCGTTTGCACGTAGTTGATCGTCACGGCGGCGCCGAGTTCCGTTGCGCGCGCCAGTTTGGCATCGCTGCTGCTCGTGACGATGGCGCGCGCGCCCTTCGCGACGACGATCTGCAGCGCGGCGAGCGCCACCGCCCCGCCGATGCCGTGGATCAGCACGCTTTCGCCCGCCTGCAACCCGGCGCGGGGTATGAGTGCGCGGTAGGCGGTGAGGCCGGAGAGCGGCAGCGCCGCCGCTTCCTCCCATGAAAGATGATCCGGCTTGCGGCGGACATTTTCGAGCGGCAGGGCGATGTACTGCGCGAAGGTGCCGTTATCCGCGCCGCCGAGCACCTCGAAGCCGGGGCCGGGCGCGCTCTCCTTGTTGCCCCAGCGCACCGAGGGATAGACGAGCACCTGATCGCCAACGCCTGCCTCACGCACGCCGGGGCCGATCGCCTCGATCGTCCCCGCACCGTCCGAACCGAGGATAAAGGTGTGCCCCGTCGGCGTCCGCCCCCCTTGCAGCAGATACAAGTCGCGGTGATTGAGCGCCGCCGCCTGCAAGCGCACCAGTACCTCGCCCGGCGCCAACTCCGGTTCCGCGATCTCGATGGGCTTCAGGTCATTTGGTGCGATGGGTGGCGTGATCTGTACCGCGAGCATCGTTCACTGTCCTTTCATTCCGGTGGCAGCGGGCGGCGTTGCCAGCCTTCCCGTGTTTTCCATTCATAGAGAACGTTATGCAAGATGATTCCTCGGGCGGTGAGCGCATCAATTTCCTGTGCCGCCTGTTCTTGCAACCATTGATGATTGTCTGGCATGACCAGGATGCCCTGGTGGATCGGTTCCACGCGCCATGTCCGCGACCATCTGAGCCATCGTCGTGAAGGAGCCGGAAATCTTTGACATTGTGCGTCACGACGATCAACGCGCGGTTCGCTGCCGTGAGGAGGATACGTTCATCGCCCGCTGCCTCCATGCCCATTTCCCGCGCGGTCGTCGCGCTGTGCCCCCGGAAGCGAAGCAAAGGCGCGAGTGTAGCGGACACATTATGGTCGAGAAGAAATGCGGCCATCCCCCTTATGCCATCAAATTCACGTCGAGTCGCGCATCAATAAGTTCGCGGTGACGGTCGTAGTACACGAGCGCGGCCTCGACTGCCTCGATGGGGACATCGTACCCCGCCGCCGTTTCGGCGATATTGCCCGTCGTTTTCCAATATCCGATGATCGCCCAGACCGAGACGCCATATGTCTTCAGGCGCGCTTCGTCCTTGCCGGGGCGATCAGGGTTCTGTTCGATATATGCGGCAACGAGCGTATCGTTGCGGGATTGCGTTTGCATGTCGAGTACCCTTTCGCTCGTCGTAAGGATACGCCGCATCAGGAGGGGGTGCAATCGCCGTTCCCGCGCGGCAGTGGGGATGTTCAGTGCTTATCGTGTTCCTGCCTCTCGACGAAATGCTCGGAATCTTCAACGGGTTCGATATGATCGCTAACACTTTGCACGGCGTAGTCGGGCAGGGAGAGGGCGACGAACGCGGGCAGGCCGAGCCGTTTCCAGAATGGGAACGGTTCCAGCCCGGCGCGGCGTGCAACAAAGAGGGTGATCACCGTTCCATGTGCAACGACCATAATGTTCCTGGCCGGATGCCGCGCGCAGAGGGCCTCGACCGCCGCAGCGAATCGGGCGTGCGCCTCGTTCGTCGTCTCATTACCCATGATGCGCCGGTTCGCCTCCGGTCGCACAGGTGCCCCGCGAACGGGCAAACGGCGCGGCATTGTGCGAAAGGACGAGAACGCGCCGCGATTTTCGTCATGCCATCGTCCAGATCGCCAAAAAGCGGGCCGCGACCTCTGGATGATGTACGTAGAGCGGCGACCAGTATAGCGGGTACCATTGGCATATCGGCCACGTTGCGCGCTCGCTGGGGTAATTTGCCGGATGGGAAGCACGACGACATTGATGCCACTCGCGATCCTGCTCGTCGCGGCGAAGCTCGCCGGGGCGGTCAGCGCGCGGGTCGGCCTGCCGTCGGTCGTCGGGAAAATCCTCGTCGGTGTGCTGCTCGGCCCCTCGGTCTTCGGTCTGTTCCGCACGGATGCGCTGCTTTCCAGCGTCGCATCGGTCGGCGTCATCCTGCTGATGTTCATGGCGGGCATCGAGACGGACCTCGTGCAGATGCGCCAGGTGGGCGTCACCGCACTGCTCGTCGCGTGCGGCGGCGTGCTCGTGCCGATGGGCGGCGGCATCGCGCTGATGCGGGCATGGGGCTACGCGTGGTCCACGAGTGTCTTCGTCGGGGTCGTCCTGACGGCGACGAGTGTCAGCGTCACCGCCCAGACCTTGAAGGAACTCGGTCGCCTGCGCTCGCGCGTCGGCACGGTGATCCTCGGCGCGGCGGTGATTGACGATGTGCTCGGTATCATTCTGCTTTCGGTCGTGATTGGCTTGGAGGGGGGCGGCAATCCGCTCCGGCCGCTCCTTTCAATGGGCCTCTTCTTCATCATCGCCTTTGCCCTCGGCGAGTGGGTGCTGCCGCACCTTTTCCGCCATCTGAGCGGCCTGAAAAGCCGGGAAGCGTCGCTCGCCCTCGTCCTCGCGCTGGTAATCGTGGCGGCGTGGGCGGCGGAATCGTTCGGCAAGGTCGCGGCGATCACGGGTGCCTACCTTTTCGGGCTTGCCGTCGCGCGGCGCCCGGCGGCGGAGCGGGAGCGGATTACTTACGGCATAGACCTCGTCGGCTACGGCCTCTTCGTGCCGGTCTTCTTCGTCGTCGTCGGTATGGAAGCGAATGGCAGCGCCCTCGCCGCCGCGCCGCTCTTCACCGCGCTCCTGATCGCTGTCGCCGTGCTGACCAAGGCGGTCGGCGCATTCGCGGGCGGGATTGCCGGGCGCTTGCCGATGTCGGAAGCGTTCACGGTCGGGGTTGGGATGGTGACGCGGGGCGAAGTCGCGCTCGTCGTCGCGACGCTCGGCAAAGAGGCGGGCATTCTCGATGGCCAACTGTTCGCGGCATCGCTGGCGATGGTTTTGCTGACGACGATTGCCACGCCCGTCCTGCTCCGGTTTGTCGCCGCTCCGCATGTTGCTGCGCCGGTCATCCCGCAGGCCGCCTATGCCGTGTCCGCGAGCGGGCAAGAGACGCGCAGGCAAGCGGCATGACGACGTACTGCCACCGCTGCGGCGCGCCGCTCCTGCCCGCCGCTGCCTTCTGCCATACTTGTGGCGGGGCAGTACCGGCGGAACGACGAGATGAGATGCACATCACGCCGTACGCCCGCGCCGCCGCGCTGGCGCGGATCGGCCATCTCGACCAGGCGATTGCCGCGTACGGCGACATTATCGCCCATGAACCGACCGACGCCGCCGCCTATGTCGCGCTCGCCACGCTGCGCATCGCCACTCGGTGCGCGGAGGAGGCGGAAGGGTTGCTGCGGGATGCGCTCGCGCTCGATGCACGGTGCGCCGTCGCCTGGGCATATCTCGGCGCGCTGCTGCTCGAACGATCTGCCATCGCCGAGTCGGAGGATGCCTTCACGCACGCCCTCGCCCACGGCTCCGAGGACTTCCTCGTCCGGCTGAAGCGCGGGGAGGCGATGCTCCGCCTCGGGCGCACGTTCGACGCGCTCGACGAACTGACGCATGCGGTTCTGCTCGACGCGCCGGACAAGCCGACAGCAGTGTACGCCCGCAACTTGCTCAACGCGACCCGCGCGCAGGCCACTCGCAGCGCACCCCGCCTCGTCGGCACGCTTCATCAACCCCGGCGGCTCGTGCGCTGGATGTCCGCCGACCGGCGCGAAACGGAGGTCGCCGTATGATCGTCCCACTGCTGTGCGGCATGATGCTGATTCTCACGCTGATGCGCGTCGCTGTCCCCGTCGGGCAACCCGTGACGGGAGATCAGATCGGTGCGATTTCGCTGCGATTCCGCGAGCGCATCCGGCTCCAACGGACGAATGTCTACCTGATCGGCGTGGTCCTCCTGCTCGGCACGCTCGGCGGCTGGCTGCGCGCGCCGATCAACCTGATCGTCGTGCTGGCGACCTTCGTGATCGTCTCCATCCCCATCCAATACACCTTCACGATGGAGGGGATCGCCCGCAACCGCGTCGTCTTCCGCCGCTGGGACGAGTTCTCCGCCGTCGCCGACGAGCGCGGCCGCATTCTGCTGCGCGGGGCGCCAGGATCGGCGAACTTCCCGCTCCTGCTCGCGGACGATCAACACGAAGCGGTCATGCAACTGCTCGCCACCACTCCGCTTGGTACCCCGGAACGCGCATCCCACTTCCTCCCCCACTATGCGTAAACGCGGCAAGCACAAGAAGCAGCGAACGGCAATCGTTTAGCGGTGGAGCAGGCTGAAGCCTGTTCCACCACCATCCTCGGCCAGGGGCAGATCTCGTTTCTGTCTACTGTCTACTGTCTACTTGGGTTTCATAGGGGGTGTGCCGGAGGTACCGGCACTCGGTCCGTCGTTTCCGGGGCGCACCGGGGAGCGATGAGGAGGATGGGTTTGTGGCAATGGGAAACCTTGCCGGCACGGGGGCCGGCACGAGTAGCGGGGGAGTGAAGCAGGGTGGCATGTCCGTCAAAACGGGCGTGCTCGTCGCGACAGCGATCTTGCTGATCGTGGCGCTGATCGGTATCGTCGTCTCACTGCCGAGCAGCAAAAAAGATGCGGAGGTCGCGCGGGATGCGTCCGGCCTCGTGATCGGCTCCGACACGGGGATTGTCGGCGTCGCGCCCGCGAACATCACGCAGGCTGACGCGGATAAGGCGGCGAAGAGCGAGCCGTTCGCAACGCAACTCGCGACGCAAGTCAATCAGAACCGCCTCGGCATCAACTATACGTGGACGCTCATTGCCGGTTTCCTTGTCATGTTCATGCAGCTCGGCTTCGCGCTGGTGGAGACAGGGTTCTGTCGTCGCAAGAGCGCGCTGCATGTGATGGCGATGAACTTCAGTATCTATTTCCTCGGCATGCTCGGCTACTTCTTCTGCGGGTTTGCTTTCCAGTTCGGCGGCATCGGCAATGTCGGCGTCCCGAACCTCGGCGGCCTTTCGGGCCTCAATCAGGAACTGACGATCCACCTCGGCGGCGTGGATTGGGGGCTGATCGGCCACAAAGGTTTCTTCCTGTCGGATGGCACGTACGATGTCGGTATCGCCGTCCTCTTCCTCTTCAATATGGTCTTCATGGACACCGCCGCGACTATCCCGACGGGCGCGATGGCGGAGCGGTGGAAGTGGAGCGCGTTCTGCGTCTACGGCTTCTTCATCAGCACGATCATCTACCCGATCTTCGGTAACTGGGCATGGGGTGGCGGCTGGCTGTCGCAACTCGGCAAGAAAGGTCTGGGGCAGGGATATATTGACTTCGCGGGGAGCGGCGTCGTCCATGCAGTCGGCGGCTTCACCGGCCTCGCGGGAGCATACGTCCTCGGCGCGCGACTCGGAAAATACAACAAGGACGGGTCAAGCAATGTTATCCCCGGCCACAACATGATCTTCGCCATCATTGGCACATTGATCCTCGCCTTCGGCTGGTTCGGCTTCAACCCCGGCAGCACGCTCGGCGCGTCCGGTAACGGCGCGCTCCGCATCGGCCTCATCGCCACGGTGACGATGCTGGCGGGGTCCGCCGGGGCGATGGCGACGATGCTGCTGACGTGGTATCTGAATGGGAAACCGGACGCGGGGATGACCTGCAACGGCCTGCTCGCGGGCCTCGTCGCGATTACCGCACCGTCCGGCTACGTCTCGCCGATCAGCGCCTTCATCATCGGCGCCGTGGCGGGCACAATCGTTGTCTTCAGCGTGGCGATCATTGACAAGAAGCTGCGGATTGACGATCCCGTTGGCGCAATCTCGGTACACGGCGTCTGCGGCATCTGGGGCGTGCTCTCGGTCGGCTTATTCGCGGATGGTACGGCCAACTACGGCGGCACGCAGGTGAAGGGCTTATTCTTCGGCGACGCGAGCCAACTGGGTGCGCAGGCCATTGGTGCGCTCGTCATCATCCTCTGGGCGGGTGGCATCTCGTATGTCTTCTTCACGCTCTGTGATCGGTTGATGGGTCTCCGCTCGAAGCCGGAAGACGAACTCGCCGGCCTCGATATGCCCGAAATGGGCGCGCCCGCGTATTGGGACGATGGCGAGCCGTTGAAGGGCGGCATCTTCCCGATCCCGGCCCCGGCGATGGGCGGTGCGGTAGGAGATTGAAACCCGCCCAGTCTGGATAATACGAAGAGGGATGGACGGCGGCACACAAAGGTGCCGCCGTTCCCTTTTTAGGAAACCAATGAGGAATACCCTTCGGATACGCTCCGTTGTGCGATGATGACGGGAACACGGCGTAAGCGAGTTGATACGTAGAAAAGGAGGTTCCGATGGCAACCACGGTTCAGACTGGCGTTCGTCTCGGCGAGCAGTCGCCGGATTGGGCGCTGCCACGGCTCGATGGCGGCGAACTCGGACCCGGCGCGGTCCGGGGGACGAAGACGCTCTTTTTCTTCTGGGCGAGTTGGTGACGCTGCCGCGATCAGCTGCCCGGGTGGCAGCAATTCGTCGAGCGCAACGCCGACAAGGATTTCCGGTTCGTCTCCGTCGCGGTGGATAATCAGGGCGCGGAAGCCGCCCGACCATGGACGGAACGTGCGGGCGCGACCTTCCCGACCGTCGTTGACCGCGACAACACTCTCGCGGCGATCTACGACTACAAACTGATCCCGAACGGCATCTTCCTCGATGAACACGGGATCATCCGCTACATCAAGTTCGGCGGTTTCAATATCGAGAACGCGGCGGATGTCGCGGCGATCCAGCAATTGATAGATGGTGACGTCGAGCAGATCGCGCTCGCCGCGAAGGACGCGCCGTATCATCTCAGCGACACCGAGCGCGCACTGATTGACACGCGGATGCGGCTCGGCGCTGAACTGTTCGCGCGCGACGCGCGGGCCGAGGCGGTCGCCGAATGGACGCAGGCCCTCCATCTCGACCCGGAGAACTTGACGATCCGCAAGCAGGTCTGGATGGCGGAGTACCCCGAAAAGTTCCACCCGACGATTGACTTCGATTGGCAGAAGGGCCAACTTGCCCAAGAGCGCGAGGCCGAAATCGCGCAGGGCATCTGCGGCCCGGATGGCTGCCCGCTGCCGCGCCAATAGCGTCAGGATATATGCAATTCATCGCAGAAATTCGGTGGCGGACTTCTCGCCCACCACCGAATTTCTGCGATGAACTGGACGTCTTCTCGCCAGACGGCTACGGCAGCGTCGCGAGCGTCGCTTTTGCGAATGCTTTGAGCGGTGGAAGATCGTTGGTGATGACGCTCCAGACAATCTCGTAGTCAATTCCATGGTATTGATGCGCGAGGATGTTTCGGAAATTGCTCACGTCTCGCCATGCGATGTGCGGCGGGGTATCTCGGATCTCTTCGGAAAGCTGTCTGGTTGTATCAGCAAGTTTTTCGAGATTGCGTTCGATGGCATCGAGCAGCAGTTGCGATTCAAGTGCATCTTTGCCAGTCGCGATATATTCTTCGACCCGCTCGATACAGATAATCATATACCGGAGATTGCGCACATCGCGATTCATAGCGCAACTGCTTCACGAAGTACGTCCGCGCGAATTTCGGTATCCAGCATTCGTTCCGTGATGACTTCCACGTCGCGCCCCAGCAGTTCCTGCAAATCGAGCCGTAACCCGCTCGGGAACCATGGGCTGTGACGTGGGCGCATCTCGACGAGGAAGTCAATATCGCTGTGTTCTCGTGCTTCGCCACGGACCACCGACCCAAATACGCGCACATTCGTCGCGCCGTGTCGTTCAGCGATCGCCAGGATTGTCGCGCGTAGATTGTGGATATCAGCGAGCGACAGAATCTGCATCACTCTGCTCCTGTATAGATCAGTATGAGGCCGTTGCAGGCTGCAATACGACGAAACCATGATACGTATGGATGAAGATTGACGCAATTGCCCCGTATCATCGCGCCGTGTCATCGCTCATCGCATCCCCGCGCGGGGCTGGTTGCTGCGTACAGACATGCTCAGTGCCAGCCAGGCGACGGACATGATGATCGTCAGGCCGAGCACATAGGGCATCAGCGACCAAAGGCCGACGGCGTGCGCGAGATTGCCCGCTAGCCAAGGGAAAAGCGCCGCGCCCATGCTGCCGAAACTGGCGAGGAAGCCGACCGCGCTCGGCACCAGGCGGGTGGGGACGAGGCCGGGCAGCAGGGCGATGGTCGTCGGATAGATCGGTCCGAGTGCATATCCGGTCAGCCAAAGGCCAAGGGCCGTAGCCGCAGGCAGTGGCGCGAGCCAGATGAGGAGCACGCCCGCCGCCGCGCCGATCAGGCAGGAACGGATGAGCGCCGTGTCCGCGATCGCGAAACGTGCGGCCAACCGGGCCAGCGTCAGCCGCCCAAGCGTGATGCCGAGCCAGTAGCCGCTCACCGACCAACCGGAAACGAGGCCTCCGTGATGCCGTACCTCGGTCAGAAAACTGTAGCTCCAACTGCCCACGCTTACTTCTGTGCCGACATAGACGAGCATGAAGACCGCCGCCAGCCAGACAAGCCGGAGGCGAAGCGTGTCGGTTAGCAGGCTCTTCCCAGTGGCCTGCGTTACCGGATCGCGCGCACCGGCAGGACCGGCGTCGAAGAGCGCGCCGAAGCCGAAAAGCAGCGTCAGGCTGCTCGCGCCCCAGAGGACGTACACCAGATTCCACGGCAAGCCCGCCGCCAGCACACCGGCGGCGATGATCGGGCCGAGGAAGCCGCCGATGCCGAAGAACGCATGGAGATTGTTGAGCAGGGTCGTGCTTTCCGGCAGGCCGGTGATGTACGTGTTGAGACCGGCATCCATGATCGCGAAGCCGAACCCCAGGCCGGTCATGATTGTCAGCAAGAGCGCAAAAGGCGGCCGGAGGCTGATGGCGACTGCGCCCATCGCGAACGACGCTGCTCCGAGTGCGAGGAAGCGCCGTTGACCGAGCAGTGCAACCAGCAGGCCACTGCCGAACGCGGCGATGATGTACCCTGTCGTGATCGCGAGAAAGATCAGGCTGATGACGCCCTTCCCGACGCCATAGTACGCCTGCAAACTCGGGAGCAATACGCCCGTCGCGCCATCTGCCGCGCCGATCAGGATGAACGCAGCAAAAGAAAGCGCCACGCGCCGCCGTAGTGCGACAGACAATGACCGGCGCTCAGGCATCGCGGCACGGGCTGCTTCGCATCGTTGATCTCCTGCGTTAGTTGGTGTCGTTCATTCCGACGCCGCCGGGCGATCTTACGGGCATGGGCCTGCCCGCGCAAACACGGTTGCGCGGCGTACGGTATACTGAATAATGCGGCGATACCGGCGAGCAGAGGGCATCCGGCTTCGGGGAATCGCCGCCAGAAAGTGAGCCAAACCCGATGGGTTCCGTCCTCCGTCCCCTTTTTATCTCCGCTTCTCGGTCGTCCCGCGCGGAACAATTGGTCCGCTCCTCCCCGCTCACGCAGCCGCTCGTTTCCCGCTTCGTCGCCGGGGAGCGATTCGCCGATGCCCGTACCGCCGCCGAACAATTGGCGCACAAAGGGTTGCTCGTCACCTATGACCATCTCGGCGAGGCCGTCGAGGATGAAGCGGCGGTTCGGGGAGTGGTCGAGGAATACACGACCTACTTTGCGGACGCGGCGCGCGAATCGCACTTTTCGCTCAAACTGTCGCAACTCGGCCTGAGCGTCCGCGAATCGCTTGCCGAAGAATCGCTCACGACGCTCTGCGCCGAAGCGGCGCGCTACGACCATCGCATCCGCGTGGACATGGAAGAATCGGCCACGATTGACGCGACGCTCCGGCTCGTCGAGGCAGCACGCCCGCACGGCGGCGACCCCGGCATCGTCGTCCAGGCGATGCTCCGCCGCGCGCCCGACGTGCTCCAATGGGCGATTGACCGCGATGTCCGCGTGCGACTCGTGAAGGGGGCGTACAAGGAACCGGAGGCGGTCGCTTATCAGGGGCGCGAGCCGATCCGCCGCGCCTACCTCGCGCTACTCGGCCCATTGCTTGCCAAAAGCCGCGCTCCCGCCGTCGCTACGCACGACGATGTGCTGCTCGGCGGCGCGGCGCAGATCGCGTCGCAGTTCGACCGGCCATACGAAGTTCAGTTCCTCTACGGCGTGCGCGGAGATCTCGCCCAGCAGATCGCGCAGCGCGCGGTGCCCGTGCGCATCTACACGCCCTTCGGCGATGCCTGGTACCCCTATTTCATGCGCCGCCTCGCCGAACGCCCGCAGAACGTCGGCTTTTTCCTCCGGCAGGTGATGGATCGGGGAAGGACTGAGAACTGAGGACTAAGGGTGGAGGGAGGGCGTACGGCTGTGCGCCCCTACATCCGATCACTCCCCCTCTCCATTGCTGACAAGCAATGGAGAGGGGGTCGGGGGGTGAGGTTTGTCCCTCTGGCGCCACGCGGATTTCCTGAAACTTTGGGCCGGGCAGACGGTCTCGCAGTTCGGGTCGCAGGTCACGGTGCTGGCGTTGCCGCTCACCGCCGCGCTGACCTTGCATGCAAGCGCGGCGAACATGGGGTTTCTCGCGGCGGCGAGCACCGCGCCGTTCCTGGTCCTCGGGTTGTTCGCCGGTGTCTGGGTGGATCGCCTGCGCCGTCGCCCGATCCTGATCCTCGCGGACATTGCCCGCTTCGCCCTGCTTGCACTCATCCCTGTGTTGGCGCTGGTCGGCGCGCTCACGCTCGTTGATCTCTACGTCATCGCCTTTCTTGTCGGCATTCTGACGCTCTTTTTCGAGGTGGCGTATCAGTCGTTTCTTCCCGCCGTTGTGGGACGCGCGCAACTGGTGAACGGCAACAGCAAGTTGGAAACGACCCGTTCGGCGGCGCAGATCGCGGGGCCGGGCGCGGCGGGTGCGCTGGTGCAACTCGTCACGGCGCCTGTCGCGATTGCCGTGGATGCGGCCTCGTTTCTTGTCTCCGTCCTGTTCCTCGGTCTGATCCGCACGCCGGAGCCGCTGCCCGCGCGCCCCATGGTGCGGCGGCGTGTCTGGGCGGAGATCAATGAAGGGTTGCGCGCGGTGCTGGACGACCCGATCCTGCGCGCGACGATGGGCAGCGCGGGCACCGTGAATATGTTCGGCAGCCTGCTGTTCGCCGTCTTCGTGCTCTACGCGCTGCGCCTGGGGATCGGTGCGGGCTTACTCGGCGTAATCTTCGCCGTCGGTAATCTCGGCTACCTCGGCGGCGCGTTCCTGACACAACCGATCACGCGCCGCTTCGGTGTCGGGCCGACGATCAGCGCCGGGCTGATTATTCTGACCTTCTGCGGCCTGCTCGTCCCGCTCGCGGGTGGCCCGTTGGCGGTGAGCGTGCCGTGTTTGATGGTTGCCCAGTTTGCGCGCGGTCTCGGCGGCACGCTCTTCAACATCAACAACGTCAGCCTCCGGCAGGCGATCACGCCGGATCACCTGCTCGGGCGCGTCAACGCCACTTCCCGCTTCGTCAGCACGGGCGCACTCACGATCGGCTCATTATCGGGCGGGACGCTCGGCACGGTCTTCGGGCTGCGGCCGACGCTCGTCATCGGCGCGGTTGGTGGCCTCTTCGCTGTTGTCAGGGTGCTCTGCTCACCCGTCCGCTCGCTTCATGAGCCACCCATACCGATCGAGGAACGAGCGAACGCCGCATGAAATGCTCTTGGTAGCGCGGGCTTCAACCTGCGTCCCGGGTAGTCCCTGACCCGGTAGCGCGGGCTTTCCAGCCTGCGTCTCCCTCTCACAGAACGCAGGCTGGAAAGCCCGCGCTACCATTAATGCGTCGCTTCGCCGTGCTGCTCCTGGTGGACGTAGTAATCCGTGATGTTGTCGTAAATGCCGTCCGGGAAGCGCAGTTCGCTGTAGACATTGCAACGGGTCGGATCGTCCGGCGTCGGGCAGATCGGGAAGTCCTGCTGCGCCTGCCATTCGAGGATGCGCTCGCGCTTCGGCGGGTTGTAGTCCTTCGCTTCCACTTGACGCAGCAGCGCGCGGGCCTCGTCCTCGTTGTGGTCGGGCTGGTTGCCGAGCAGACGCACCATCTTGTCCTCATCGAGGAAGTGGCGGGCGATCATTGCGAAGACAAGCCGCCCGTAGTGGCCGATGTCCGTGCCTTCTTGCAGCGCGTCCATCAGGTGAGCCATCATCGGCGAATCGCGCAAGTCGGCGCTTCGCCCATCATCCGTCGCCGTTTCCCGGTCGTTTGTCCGGGTTGTCTGCTCATTAGCCCCTTTTGTCTTCGCCATCGCCGATCTCCTTTTGGTCATGCACCGAAAAGCCGATCATATGTTCGTCTTTCTTCCACCAAGAACCATGCTATCGCCTCGATAGCGATCCTTGCAGGACACGCACCACAGGGCGCGACGGACGGCGATGATTGATGCGAGAATAGCAGTGCAAGTATGACCTCGCCGGGATGGAACAGGAGACGATGCGCCCGATGACGACACCGCCACTCGATGCCGCGCTGACACGCGATGTTCTCGCGCATTTGGGCGTCGCGTCCGCCGCGCCCGCGCTTGGCCTGCTCGATGAACTCGTGACTGCATACACGCGCGTGGTGCCGTGGGAAAGCGCGTCCCGCATCGCGCGGCGGTCGGTAACGCCGGAAATCGCCGATTGCCCCCGCTGGCCGGAGCAATTCTGGCGGCAGACGTTTGCGCAGGGTACGGGTGGGACGTGCTTCGAGAGCAACTACGCCTTCTTTAGTCTCCTGCACGCCCTCGGTTACGAGGGCTACCTGACGATCAACAATATGGGCGCGCAACTCCGCTGCCACACCGCGATCGTTATTTTGCTCGATGGCGCACGTTGGCTCGTGGATGTCGGCATGCCGATTTATCTGCCCCTCCCCTTCGGCCCGGATACCGCCGAACCGCGCCACACTCCCTTCCACACCTACACCGTGCGCCCGGATGGTGCGGGCGTCTATCAGGTCGAGCGCGACCCGCATCCGCACCCGAACTGCTTCACGCTTTTCGACCGGCCGATCCCCGATGCCACTTACCGCGCCGCGACGGCCGCCGACTACGAGCCGACGGGTTACTTCAACGACCGCGTCATCCTCACCAAGGTAGTCGGTCAGGAACTCTGGCGCTTCAACGGCGTGAATCCGCCGCTGATGGAATCGTTCGTCTACGGCGGGCGCGCCGATCAACCGCTCGCGGGCAATTACGCAGACGCCGCTGCGGCACGCTTCGGCATTGACGCGGAAATCGTGCGAACGGCGTTGCGACAAACGGGGGTGGAATAATGAAGTCATCACCCGAAAAACGGGGTGGGAATAGGGAGAAAGTTATGCAGTACATCGCGATTATCGAAGGCGATGACCAGAGCGGATACAGAGCGTATGTGCCGGACTTGTCGGGTTGCATCGCGGCGGGCGACACCTACGACGAGGTCGAGCAATTAATCCGCGAAGCGATCCTCTTCCATCTGGAGGGCATGGCGGATGCGAGCGATCCTATCGTGCCGCCCACGAGCCGCGCGATCACGGTGGACGTGAATATTCCTGTCGCTGCGTAAATCGCCTTCGGGCTGCGTTTTCCCGATTTATCTCTGCGACGCGATGTGCGTTTCGAGATCGTCCATCGTAGTCAGAAACGCCCGTTCAAGATCAACGCCGTAGATATCCGCTAGGACAATCACCGCCCAGAGACAATCCGCGAGTTCGTGCGCGAGTTTTTCTTTTGAATTGGCGATGTCGCGTACGCCATGCTGCGCCATCACGAGTTTCATCAGGTCGCCGACATCGCCGACAAAGCCCATCGCGATCTCTTCCCCCGACCACGAGCGGCCATATTTCGCTTGTTCCAGCCCCGCATATCGCTGGCGAATCTCCATCGCTCGTTGCTGCACTTCCTGAAACTCCATGCGACACTTCCCATCAGCGCTCAGCACTTCGTCATGCCCATTCTTCGAGCCAGCCATTGATCGTGACGTCGGCGCGCTGGGTGCGGATGCCTTTCAGGCTGCGGATGTAGCCGGAGACGTGGCGGCCGTCGTCCATCGCGAGGACGATCTCGGTGTTCGGCTGCAAGTACGAATTCTTCCGCGCGACTTCCAGCGTGCCCGTCCATGACGGCGGCAGGATGACGCTGTGGCCGAGCATGTTTGTGCGGTTCGGCGTCATCCGCAGGGTGTAGCGGACATTGGTCGCGATCTGCGTCGTCGTGCGCCGCCCGTCCCGCGCGAGCCAGACGACGCCATTCGTCCCTTCAAGCGCTTCCGGCGGGATGAACTGGATCGGGATACCTTCGTCCATTGCGCTGTTCCTTCCCTCTGCTGCCGGAGATGCCGATGCGCACACCGTACCGCGATGGCGCGCCGGTGGCAATTGGCGACGCACCCCGAAGTGTGCGATAACAGCCTTATCGTTGGTCGGTTTGAGCGGACAAATGCAGGAGTAGAAAGCAGGGCGAGCGCCGATGGTCGTGGATCACATCAACAACACCGCGCGGTTCGACGACGGCAAGGTGGAGGACTACCCCGCCGATCTGTATCGCTTCGACACCGTCGCCGAGGGCGTCGAGGGATTCGCGGGCGTGACGGACGACACCCTCGACCGCTTCCGCGCGCAGGGATACCTCGTCATCCACCATGCCTTCACGCCACGGGAAACCGCCGCCGCGTTGGAAGGGCTGCTCGACTTGATTGACGGCAACGTGCCGGAATTCGACGGCATCCAGTTCGAAGCGTGGGCGCAGGACCGCCTCGACACGATTGCGCGCGAGGAGAAGCAGGACTACATCCGCAAACTGATGGCCTTCACGCCGTACGACGCGCGCCTCGACGCGATCGCCAATCATCCGGCGCTCTTGGCGATCGTCCGCAAGATCGTCAACGACGAGCCGCAGAAGTTTCAGGACATGGCGCTCCTCAAGCCGCCGGGCGGTGGGCGCGAAAAGCCGTGGCATCAGGATAAAGCGTTCTTCGACATGGACATCAACAAC
>JBBRLR010000027.1:0-48005 GCA_038231255.1 Thermomicrobiales bacterium
AGCTCCTCGAATAGGCGGACGTAGGAGTCCTCGTCCGCCCGTGGCTGGACGTGACCGATGAACTCCTCAATCTCAGCCCAACGATCACCGATCCTCAGGAGGTCGCAGCCGGAAATCGGAATCGGCCGACCGACGCGGACTTGCGTCCGCTGGAGCCGTTCCCGCAAGCGCCGCAGTCCCGCTACCCGGCCGCGGCGGACCCAGGGCCTATGAACCCGGAGGACAACCGGCGGCTCAGCGTCTATCCGCACGTTGAGGTTGAACCCACCGCCAATGTCTGCCCATCCGGCCCCTCGCGCGACGCGGGCGATCAGGGCCGAGACGGCCGGGTCATCGGGGCTGGCTCTCGGTCCGAACCAGCGCGGCAAGGGAGGGGGAGAGGTCGAAGCTTCGATTCCGTTCATGGCAATGGCCCACCAGCGCAAATCACAATAGCGGTTTCTCGCCAGTGGACTAGGCCACATGATGTTGGCTCTTGCGCATTCGCGGTGAATGGTTTTGGTCGTTGAGGCAAGCACGCCAAGGAGAATAGCGGAAGCGGACGAAGTATAGATCGCCTACCTGCTAAGACCGTCATTCCCTGTACCTACCTGAGTTTACAGCGCAACTGGCTTCACCGCGAATGCGCAAGAGCCATGATGTTGCACGCATACCGTCAGTGACGGCTGTCAAACCTCGCCGGGCTTTCGCGCCCACGCGCAAAAGACCAGCTCCCAAACGCAGGTCGCGCCGACCTGCACCCGCTCCGCGATGAGACGCTCATCCAGCGTGTCCACCTCAATCTCCTCTTCCGTCGTGACACCGAGGGACACGAGACGCGGGAGCACAGAGCGAATAATCGCTCCGACCGGATAGTGTGCGGTCGGCGTTAGCACGTTCGCCTCGGCCCGTACCTGTTCCACCACAAGACCTGCCGCTGCCAGCACACCATGAAGCGCGAAACCCATATGCAGGTTCGCGCCTTCGCGCCGAAGCATCTCACGGAGCCACGCCCTGACACGATCGTGGAGGGGCAGAAGGGTGCGCTCGTTTGCCACGCTCACCGTGTCATGCTCCTGGAAAATCACCAGCCCGCCTGGGCGCACGACGCGGGTGAGTTCCCGGATGGCTCGCACCGGGTCGGGCTGATACATGAGCACGCGTCGGCCCACCGCCGCATCGCACGCCCCATTTTCGGGCAATGGCAGGTCGAAGCCACCCTCCACGAACGTGATGTTCGACAGACCCAACTCGCTCGCTCGCGCTTGGGCCACTGCGAGCATGCGGGCATCGCGATCGACACCGTAGACGCGGCCCGCCTCACCGACCCGTCGCGCGAGCATGAAGGAGACAACGCCAGGGCCACAACCGATGTCGAGGACACGCATGCCAGGTGCGATCCCTGCATCATCAAGCAAGCGTTCCGTCATGCCATCGACGATGTTTGCCATCGAACCTCGCTGAGCGATGCAATGTGCAAAAGCGTTCGCAATCCAATCGTGACGGCCTCGATGCTATGTCGAGGGGCGGAGTATAAGGGCTGGCCTGCGTGATTGACAATATCCGTGCAGACTCATGTGACGCAGTCCACCACGGAGTAATCGTTCGATGGCGCCCGAATTCGACAGTGGCTTCCGGGACCTATCGCACCGAACGTCGCATCGTATTGCCTGTGCCGATTATTCCGCAGTCGTCGGTGTATCGAGGAAAGATTCGATCACGGGACGGAGCAGATCGGTGCGGCTGGCGATGGTGAAGTGCGTCGTGCCCGGCAGGATGGCGAGTTGGGATTGTGGCAGGCCGGCCATCGCGCCGTCTCCCTTGCCGCCGCCCAACAGTTCGAACATCGCGACCGCGTCCGCGGGCCGGACGCTATCCCCATCCCCGAGAAGGATGAGCGTCGGTACTCCCATTGCCGCGACGCCCGCGGACCAGTCATAGTCTTGCCGCAGCAGTTGGCCCGTCTTGTCCGCCAATCGCGGCCAGTTCTCCGGCTCCGGCGCGACGCTCGCGTACGCTTGCTGCATCGGCGAGCCGACCAATGTCCGGGCGAGTTCTCCGTTGACCGCTGCCTGGCCTGCGAGGATCTCCGGATACCAGCCGTTGCGCTTGTGCGGTGCGGAGATGACGACGAGTTTGCGTACCACGTCCGCGTGTCGGATCGCCGTTCGTAGCGCGACGCCACCGCCCAGGGAATACCCGGCAAGATCAGCTTTCTCGATGTCGAGATGATGGATCAGGGCAGCGATGTCGTCCGCCATCTGCTCATAGGAGAAAGGGCGGTCAACGTCGGCGGTATGCCCGTGCCCCTGCAACTCAACGGCGATCACCTGTCGCTTCTCCGCGAGGAAGGGGATCATCTCGGCCATCATTTGCACCGTGCCGAGCCCGCCATGCACCAGGATCAGTGGTTGCCCGGTGCCGTGCATTTCGTAGTAGAGGTTCAGGCCATTGACGGAAGCGTACCCGGATTTCGCAGCTGTCGTCATCATGACTGATTGCCTCCCTATGTCCGCGTGCGGCAGTGGAGCCGCACGACGCCCGTATCGGATATCCAGCTATCCGGCAGTTCGAGATCGGTGCGCGCCTCGGCCCGCTCGAAGAGCGGCGGGCCGCCGGCGAGGATGGCCGGATTCACCATGATGTTCTCCTCCAACTTCTCCGCGTAACACGAGCGGCAGATCGCCGTCGCCATACTGTAGTCGTCCGGCGACCTGCGAATTCGACACTAATGCGTCTTCAATCTCGCGCATCTTCGGTAGAACGCGACCGAGGAAGATGGCGGGAGCGACTCCTTGTGCCGCGCCACGCCTCCACGCCATGACCAACACGCAAGCGTCAGGATAGATGCCAAAACCTTACCGGGGCAAGTGTCAGGCACAATATCAACCCTACCCTGACGCAGATGCGCGACAACCTGACAGTCAGGTTCGGGTAGACCCCAACTCGACATCAGATTCGGAAGGGGCGGACCAGGCGGCCCGCCCCACCTGCGGCTGGGATGTTTACGTGATTAGGTGAAGAAAACGCCGTTGCGTTCGCGTCCGATCACCCCCGAGATCGTCGTCGTGTCGTCCGCGTCGTCCGATCGGAACGCGAAGTGCGTCGACCGCTGCTCCGCCGACCAGACGATCGTCGCCGTGCTGTCGATATACTCCCCGACGAAGTGGTTCGTCGTGTCGTGGATGTGCACCGGCGCGCCCTTCCCGCGCCAGTGGACGTCGAACGAGACCGTCGAGGGGATCGGCGCCAGCGGCGGCCGCGTCAGCCCCGCCGAGTTGAAGATGTCGGTGAAGTCGGGGACCGCCCAGTCGCTCAGGTGCATCCGGGCGGTGCGGTCCTCAAGGTCGATCTCGACGCTGTCGCGCGGGATCGGCTGCGTCCAGAAGAGGCCGCTCGGCGTGATGCCGGGATTGAAGTCGTGGATCTGCTGGCTGCCAGGCTGGCCCACCGGGCCAGTGAACAGGTCCAGTCAGATGAAGCCGAAGGTCTGCTGCCGGGTGCGGCCGTCCATCGCGACGTACCGTCCGTCCATGAAGCGCATGTCGGCGTCGAAGTACAGCTTCGTCTGTTTCTCGGTCGCCGTGTGCCGGGCGGTGCCGCTGCCTTGGATCTCAGCGGCGGCGACGAAGCCGTCGAAGTCGCCGACGGTCGAGACTTCCTGGCCGAATGCGGGGAAGAAGAAGTGGTAGATCGGGCCGGAGCCCTGGCCGAGCAGGGAGCGCAGGTCGGTGCCGCCGGGGATCGGCTTCGGATCGGCGTTGCCGCCCGGCTTGCGATCCTTATCGTCGTCCGCGGCGACGACGCCCGGGAACCAGAGTCCCGAACCGACGACCATCGCGGTGGCGCCGGCGGCGGTGCGGACGAATTGGCGGCGGGAGAGGGCGCGCTGCCAGAAATGGGGGTGACCGATGTAGCCAGGCGGGGAGAGCGCGGGGATCGGGGGTGGGATATCCCCCGCCTCCGCGCCTACCGCAGGCGGCTGACGAGTGCCAAGATTCAACATGAGCGACTCCTTTCGCATAACGAATGGTCCCAGCCGCAGCTCAAATGTGGATTCTGACTATGGATAGTGTAGCACGATGGTCAAGCGCGGGACCTGACGTGTTTGGTAGCGATGCCTGACACTGAGATAGGGTATACCTCAGTCTGACAGACGTCCGCGCACCGCTCGTCGCCTCGCTCGGCGTCCCGACCGAAGCGTACGATTTTCTCCGTTTCGCGAGGTGACCCCGAGAGCAGCGTGCAACCTGCTCTGGTATTATGGGGACCAGAAAGAGCTGCCGCTCTTTCTGATTATGGAAAGCGCGAAGGGAATCGCCCGCGATGATCGATGATATGCTCACCGCCTTGGCGCAGTTCCCGGATCTGTGGAGGCGGCTCGACCGCGAGGTCACCGCAGACCGTGCCCTTCGCTACCTTCGTGCCTTGGAGGCGGTCCACGGGCCGTCGCAGACCGTCTACTGGAGCCGCGCCCCGGTCATCCAGCAACTCCTCGCCGCCGACGGCCTCATCGATATCCCCGGCCTGGACTGGGTGAGCAACTTCGAGCGCACCGGCAACGCCGCGCTGCTGCTCGGTCGCGCGCCGCGGGCGAAGCAGGTGTGGTTGCTCGCGCACCTCGACCAGATCTCGTACCTCGTCGATCCGGGCGTCGGGCCGTTGTACGACCTCGTGCCCCTCTGCTTCCATATGCAGCGCTCCGGTGCGCGCTCCGCAGTCGCGGTCGCCTTCGATCTCGCGCGGCACGACCTGGTCGTCACCGCGCGCGGGGAGATTCGGGTTGAGGATGGGCGCGTGCGTTTCGCGCTGACGGAAGGCGGGCCGATCGGCCCCGGCCACCGTGTGGTGTACGAGTCGCGGTTTACGTACGACGCGAATACCGGTCGGATCACGGGCTACCTGGATGACAGCGTCGGCTCTGTGGCGATGCTGCTTGCCGCAGCGGTGCTCCGCGCCTATCCGGTGGAGGTGCTCATCGGCCTCACCGACGAAGAGGAAGGTCCGGTGGGCGATGGCAGCCAGGCGTTTGCCCGTGGCGGCCGGCGACTGCTCCGCCATTTCGATGTACCGTCGCTCGTGATCGTCTCGGACTCGCACGAAGCAGAGCCGATGGAGCGGGGCAACGGCCCGCAGGACCTGCAACTCGGGGACGGCGCGGTCTTCGTCGAACGCTCCTCCTCCGGGCGCGGTGCGCCCACGCCGCCGCATCTCTACGCGCTCCAGCAGCAGCTCGCCGGGGCACTCGCGACCCGTGGTATCCGGCTCCGCGAGAATTTGGGCGGCTATACGGCCCGCAGCGAGGATGTGAACGCGAGCGCGGTGACGCCGAATGTCGCCCTCCTCGGCTACCTCGCCAGCAACCGACATTACGCTGCGGACGTGCCCACGGCAAACCTCGCGGACCTCCTCGATCTCGCGCGCGCCATCACCTGCTACACCTTGCTGGCGCATACGCCGCTGTGGGACGCATTCCAGGGAGCGCGGGCGTGATCGGCTACGTGACCGTCGGCGAGATCACGCTGGACGACACGGTCCGCGAAGATGGGACGCTCCTGCGGGATCAGATCGGGGGCGGCAGCATCTACTCCGCGCTCGGTTTGCGGCTCTGGGGACAAACCGTCGGCGTTCATGCCGTCATCGGCCGTGAGTATCCGCAAGAGCCCCTGGCGGCGCTCGCTGCGTCCGGCGTCGGCACCGAAGGGATCACCGCGTGGGAAGGCTGGAGTCTGCGCCTCTGGCTCCTCCACGAGGAGGAGAATCGGAAGCAGCAGGTACCGCGGTTGCGCTCCGCCAGTTTCGCAGCACTCGACGCGGCGCGCGGCCCCCTTCCGCACAGCTATCTCACTGCCTATGGCGTCCATCTTGCGCCCGCGACGCCCGAAGGGCAACAGCGCGCCCGGGACGAGGTGCGTGCCCGTATCCCCGGCGCCGTCATCGCGCTCGATCTCCTCACGGCCCCCTTCATCGCCACGGAGCCGTACCGCTCGGGCGATCTGCTCCATGGCATTGACCTCTTTCTGCCCAGTCGGGGCGAAGTGCAGGATATTTGGCCGGGTAGGCCGCTCGCTGCGCTGCTCGGCGAATGGGCGGCCTGTGGCCCGCACTGCATCGCAGTCAAACGTGACATCGCTGGCTCGCTGGTCTATGACCGAGCGACTGACCGTGTCTACGACATTCCGATCTACCCAACAATGACGGTGGATACGACGGGTGCCGGTGACGCATACGCGGGAGGATTCCTCGCCGGCTGGGTCGAAACCGGGAGCGCCCTCGAAGCGGGCCTTTGGGCCACGGTTTCCGCATCGTTCGCGGTCGAGGAATGGGGAGCGTTGCATCTCCTCGACGTTCCACGCGTGGCAGCGTCCGAGCGGTTGGCGTGGCTCCGCCCGCATGTCCGCCCCCTTCGGCGAACCGATCTGCCGCATGGGTAATATGCGTCCGCGCCTGACCGCCGATCGCGCGCCCGCGTCGTACGAGGTCGTCGGGGTCGGGGATGCCGATGTAGACATCTACCTCGATGTCCCGCACCTCCCCGGGCGCGATGAAAAAGTCGCCGCGACGGACGCGGTCTGGTACCCCGGCGGGATGGTCGCGAACTTTCTCGTCGCGCTGCGCCGCCTTGGTACGCGGTGCTGCTTCCATGGCTCGATCGGCGCGGATGCATTTGGGCGGATGGTGCAGGCGAACTTTGCCCGGCAGGGTGTCGCGACCGATGGCCTGATCGTCAAGCCGGAAGGCAGCACGTATTACTGTGTCGTCCTGCTCGATGCGAGCGGCGAAAAGGCCCTCGTCATCGCGCCAACGGACTGCATCTCTCCCATGCCGGATGATATAGACCCGGCAATTATCGCCCCCGCCCGCCATCTGCACGCGGCGGCCATTCAAATGGAATCGGCGCTTCGCGCCGCGCGCATCGCCAAAGAGCACGATCTGACGGTTTCGCTCGACGTGGAGCCGTCCGATCCTGGCGATCCCGCACAACTCGCTGAACTGCTGGCGCTCACCGATTTGCTCTTCGTCAACCACGGCGCGCTCGCGGCACTCACCGGGTCTGACCTTTCGCCCGTCGCTGCCCTCCCTGCATTGCTCGCGCACGGCCCCCGGACCGTCTGTGTGACGGCAGGTGCGCGGGGCGCCTGGGTCGGCACGCATGAAGGAACGTGGCATATTCCCGCCTTCTCGGTGCCGGTCGTTGATAGCACGGGCGCGGGCGACACCTTTGCGGCGGCGTTTGTGTATGGGTACCGGGCGGGATGGTCGCCGCCGACGAGCGCCCGCTTCGCCGCCGCCGCCGCAGCGCTAACAATTGGGCAGCGCGGCGGGCATCATGGCGCGCCGAGTCGTGACGCGGTAGCATCGTTCCTGGCAGCACATCCGCACCCTCCGGATCATCCGCTATGATCCTTCGGAACGTGACGCTGCGAGCGTCAGAAAGGGCGAAGCATGCTTGAATTACGCCGCGCGCATACGGGCCACATTCTCGTTATCGGCCATCGCGGCGCGATGGGGCACATCGCGGAGAACACCTTCCCGTCGTTCGAACTCGGGTTAAGTCAGGGCGCGGATATCCTCGAACTCGACATTCATCTGAGCCGCGATGGCGAGATCGTCGTCATCCACGACGCGACCCTCGACCGGACGACGGACGGCCAGGGCTATGTCCGGGACCATGCGCTCGCGGAGTTGAAGCGGCTGGACGCGGGCGGGAAGCACGGCGCTCCGGGCGCGCGCATCCCGACATTTGCCGAGGTGCTGGAGTGGGCGCGGGATCGGGCGGCGCTTGCGATCGAGATCAAGGCGGCGCATGTGCGCTATCCCGGCATCGAGGCGAAAATGCTCGACCTGCTGGCGCATTATGGGATGACCGGGCACGTCGTCGTCATCTCCTTCGATCATACGATCCTACAGGAAGTGAAGCGGCTCGAACCCAATGTGGCAGTCGGCCCGCTCTATCTCGCCCGGCCCGCCGACTCCGCCGGGCTGATGCGCGCGGCTGGCGCGGAGGTGATGCGGCCCCAATGGGCGTATGTGACCGACGCGGAGGTGCGCGTCGCCCGCGAGAATGATTGGGCAATCGCGCCCTGGGGGGCGACGGAACGCCCGATGTGGGAGTATCTCTGGGGATTGGGCGTGGATGCGATGAGTGCGAATCACCCCGATCGCCTCGTCGCCGCCCTCGCTGCGTTCGAGGCAGCCAAACAGGATCGCGCCGCCGGGGGGAAGGAATGAACGCGAACGGCGCAGATCGCGCCCCGCTCTTTCCGCCATCGCGCAAACTGGTTATCGGCATGGTGCATCTCCTGCCCCTGCCCGGCTCCGAAGATTACCGTGGCGGCGGGCTTGGCCTGATCCTCGAACGTGCCCGGCGGGAGGCGTGCACGCTCGCCGCCGGCGGCATCGACGCGATCATGCTCCAGAATACAGGCGATTTGCCCCCCGCGCGGGATGGAGAGCCCGAAACGATCGCCGCGATGAGCGTGATCGGCGCCGCGCTCCAGCGCGAGGTCTCCTGCCCGCTCGGCGTCAATGTGCTCGCGAACGGCGCCGTCGCGGCGCTCGCGATCGCCCAGGCGATTGAGGCGTCCTTTGTCCGCATCAAAGTGTATGTTGGCGCGGTGGTGACGACGGAGGGCCTGCTGATGGGGGCCGCGAAGGAGGCGCTCACCTTTCGTCGCCGGATCGGCGCGGAGCGGATCGCGATCATGGCCGATGTGTACGACCGAACGAGCGCACCTGTGGGTGATATGCCCATCGCCGTCGCGGCGGATCTCGCACTGCGCCACGGCCACGCAGACGCAGCGATCGTGACCGGGTACTCGGTGGAGGACTCGCTGGCGCGCATCGGCGACATCAAGGCGGCGATCCCCGAGGCGGTCGTCCTGGCGGGGGGCGGCACGACCGCCGAGAATGTCGGTCGGTTCCTGGCGTGCTCCGACGGTGTCGTCGTCGGATCGAGCATCAAGGATACCGGGCAGTTCGTCGGGACGGTTGACCCGGAGCGGCTCGCCGCTTATATGGCCGCGGTTGCATCGGCGCGAGGAGCCTAAAGGCGCGATGCCACATGTGTGGGCGTGTTTACACCGGTCGCGTTACCGCCTGCCAGACGCGCTCGCGGCGCGCTTCCGCCTCCACCCGCATCGCGGCATCGGGGCGCGGGAGTGCGAATTGTTCGATCAAGAACGACGCGGCGACCGCGCCATAGCAGCCGGCCCGCGCGGCGTCGCCCGTCTCCACCCAGCCGATCAGGCATCCGCCGCAGTACGCATTGCCGGCCCCCGTTACGTCTACCACTCGCGTCGGCACGGCGGGTATATGCCAGGTCCGGCCCGTCGGGACGTGGCGGACGAGAGATCCCTCCGCCCCCATACGCAGCGCGAGCACGTCCGCGCCAGTCGGTTGCAGGTGGTCGAGGCACGCACGCGGGGTTGCGGTTCCGGTGCGTTCCATGGCGTCGGCGAGGTCCGGCGAAAAGATGTCCACACCGTCCAGCAGCCCCTCCAGAGAAGCGTGACCGTCTGCGGCGCAGAGGGCGGTGAAGGACTCCACGCAGAGCGCCGTGCCGTGCGCGGCCTTGAGGCATCGGAGAAAGGCGAGTTGCGCGGCGTCCGGTTCCACCGCGTGGATACCGCGTGCATTGTGATATGCGGCGGGCGCCTGCGCGGGCGGCACGCGCACCTGCGACCAGTCGCGCGGCCCGCGCATTACTTCAATACGGCGCTGGTCGTCATCGTACAAGAGCCAGAGTCTGAACCGTTCGTACGGTGCGGGGACAAGTCCACTCAGGTCGATTCCGCAGGTTTCCGCGAGAAAGCGGCGATCGTCAGCAGGGAAATCGGGCGCGACATGCGCGACCAGTCCCACCGCGTCGGACCATACGCGCATACCAATGGCAGCCTCCGCCCCGCCGCCACCGATCAGGCCCATCTTCGTACGGCCATCGGGGAAAACGAGATCGTTGATCCACAGGCCGCTATAGGTGAAATAGTCGACGCTCATGCGGACGCACGCCCCCCGCGCGCCCGGCAGACGGGCGAATTTGTTGTCGCATGTCGGCGCCGTGTTGACAATCATCACTCCTCCGATACACTCGCAAAACACGGTCAGCGCATTCTTCACGAGCGGAAAGTCATTATGGTCAGATTCGTCACCGTGGGCAATATGACGATCGACGAGATCCTGCTGCCGGATGGGCGCTCTGCGTCGTCCCAGTGCGGCGGGAACTGTCTCTATGCTGCGGTCGGGGCGCGCATCTGGTCCGACTCCGTCGGGATCATCAGCCTTGTCGGTGCGGACTTCCCGGTTGCATGGCTGGATACGGTCCGTGCGGCCGGCATCGATGTCCGGGGCATCACTGACCTGCCACAGCCCCACGGGATGCGCGCCGGGCTTGCGTATCGGGCCGATGGGGAGCGCGCGATGTTGCAGGACGGCGTATTGGGCCGCGACGAGTACGACAAGTACCCGCACGAGTGGCAGGAGTGGTTGGCATACTCACCGGGGGCGGAGCATGTGCCCGCAGCATACGCGAACGCGATCGGGGTGCATTTTGCGCCCGTCCCCGTCCAGGCGCACGAATCGCTCGTCCCGGCGATGCGCCGCCCCGGCCGCCGCATGACGCTCGACTCGCCGTGGTGGGACGGAGCGGCCGGGCGGTATGAGCCGCATCGCGAAGTGCTCGCAGCGATCGACGCGCTCCTGCCGAGCGAGCACGACCTGCGCACCTTCTTCCGCACATCGGTCGACCCGGCGGAGGGGGCACGGGCACTCGGTCGGCTCGGACCGGCGGCGGTTGTCGTGAAGATGGGATCGCGCGGCTCGCTAGTCTCTACGTCGCGGGCAGAGGCGATGGTGCATGTCCCGGCGTTTCCGTGCGATGCGGTCGATCCGACGGGCGCGGGGGACGCATTTTGCGGCGGCTTTCTGGTCGGGCTGGTCGAGACGGGCGACCCGGTCGAGGCGGCATGCTATGGGACGATCTCGGCGTCCTTCGTCGTGGAAGGTTTCGGGTCGCTCTTCGCGCTGCACGTCGCGCGCCGCGACGCCGAGGCGCGGCGGCGATCCTTGAACGTCCAGCCAATGTAGGAGGGGTCATGCAGGAGTCGCGCAATCTCTTTCAGTCGCCGTTGATCGTCGATGACATCCACGCACAGGCGACACTGATCCGCGAGGTGGTCGCGCGGGTCGAGCCGCAAATCGCGGCGATCGTCACCGCCGATCGGGCGCGGCAGGCGGCGAAGGTCTTCCTGACCGGGTGCGGCGACTCGCACTACGTCGGTCTCGCCGCCCGTCTCGCGTTCGACACGTACGCGCAGGTCCCGACGGAGCCGGTCGAATCGCTCGAATTCGCCCGATATATCGTCGATGCGATGCCAGCGAACAGTATCGTCGTCGGCGTCTCGAACTCGGGGGAGGTCTCCCGGACCGTGGAGACCTTGCAGGTGGCGCGGCGGCGGGGCGCGTACACGGTAGCCATTACGGGCACCCCGAATAACCGGCTTGCGCAGGCGGGTGAGGCGACGATTATCCAGACCGTGCCGTCGCTCGGGGAGGATTGGAACCCCTTCAGCGTCGGCGCGCTCGGTCTCGGCAACTACCTGGCGAGCCTCATTACCCTCTATCTGATCGCCTTCCGGCTCGGCGAGGTGCGCGGCGTCATCTCCGCCACGGAGGCCGATGCGCGCAAAGGGGAGATCATGCGGGCCGCGGAGATCGTCGAACGAACGGTCGCGGCGAATGATGCTGCCGTGCAGGAGTATGCCCGGCAGGTGTCGCACCTCGATACCTTCCAGATCCTCGGCGCGGGGCCGAGTTATGCCGTCGCCCTCTTCTCTGCGGCGAAGTTGTTTGAGCAGCCCCATGCCAACGGCGTCCCGCAGGAGTTGGAGGAGTGGGCACACGAGCAGTACTTCCTGACGCGACCGGGCGCGACACACATCTTCTTCATCGTGCCGCCGGGCAGGAGCCGCGATCGTGCCCTCGAACAGATGCGCGGCGCGCGCGACATGGGCGCGACGGTGGTCGCGGTCTGCGACGAGGGCGACGCCGAGGTGCGTGCTGCGGCCGACCTGACCTTCCCGATTCAGGGATCGCTCCCCGAGGAGTTCTCGCCCTTGACGTATATCGTGCCCAATCAGCTCTTCGCCACCCACCTCCACACGGTGCGCGGCCGCCCCCCGCTGGATGCCCCCTATGATGTAAATCGCTTGCGCGACGTCAACTATCGCCAGATTTTCCAGAGCACTATCCCCGACGGGGAGGGCTGATCGCGTGATCGAGGAGAACATGTTTCAGACGCTCAGCCTCGAGACGCCGGAGCGGCAGGCGCTTGTCTTGATTACCAATGAAGTCCGCCGCGTGGTCCGCGAAAGCGGGGTCGCCGAGGGGTTGTGCGTCGTCTTCTGCCCGCATACAACGGCGGGCCTGACGATCAATTCCGCCCTGGACCCGGCCACCGCGCAGGATCTGCGGCACGAACTCGACCGACTCGTCCCGACGCGGGTGGATTTCATCCACACCTTCGATACGCCATCGGATGCGGCGGGCCATATCAAGACAACGCTCGTTGGGCCGCAACTGACGCTCATCGTGCATGACGGGACCCTCGTGCTCGGCAGCGCGCAGGGCGTCTTCCTGTGTGAGTTCGACGGGCCGCGCCGGCGGCAGGTCCATATCAAAGTGGTCGCGGATTCGAGGTAAGCAGATGGCAACGGTGCCGAGTTGGGCCGGTGTGCGGGCGGAAATCCTCACGCAGGCGGACGTGATGACCGCGACGCTCGAAACCGCAATGCAGGCCGCGACGCGCGTGGCAGATGTGGCGCGTGCACGGGGAGTCGAGCGCGTGCTCATCGTCGGGGCGGGCGCGTCGCTCCACGCGGCGGAGGCGATGCGCTGGTGGCTGGAGGACTTGGCGGCAGTGCCATGCGAACCGGTCCCGGCGCTCGAATACCTCGGCTACGCATACCGGCGCGACACCGCGCGCACCCTCGTCGTGACGATCAGCTCCAGCGGGCGCGCGTCGCTGACCCGCGATGCGCTCCGCCGCGCGCTGGCCGGGCCGGGGTTCGTCGTCGGCATCACGGACGCGCCGGAGTCGCCGTTCGCGACGGATGTCCACGCCGCGATCTGCACGGCGAGCGCCAAACAGACAGGCTGGCCGACGCAGACCACGACGGCCGCGATGGCAGCGCTCGCTGCGCTCGGCGTGGCCCTCGCGACGCCCGATCGCCGCAGCGTTGCTGCTGCCGAACTCCGCACGGTGTCGGCCGCCCTCTCCACCGTGGTCGCCGACACCGAACAGCCCATGCGGGCGCTCGCCGAGGCGTTGTGCGCGCACGAGGTGTTCGCGTTCGTCGGCGCGGGGCCCGCGTGGGGCGCGGCGCACGACGGCGCGATGCTCGTGACGATGGCGACGGCGGATTGCGCGCTCGCCTGGGAGACGGAGGAGATGCACCACGGCGATCAGGCGGCGGCGCTGATCCGCATGAGCGCGCCGATCTTCGTCCTCGCGCCGGAGGGTGCGGGGTGGGTACGGGCGATGGAGACCGCCGAGACGATCGAGGCGGCCGGCGGCCGGGTGATTGTGCTGAGCACGGAGAAGATGACGGCACAAGCCGCACACATCACACGCCTGCCAACCATCTTGGAGCATCTCAGCCCGTTCGTTTCCCTCGCGCCCCTGCATTGGTTCGCGTACTATCTTGCCGTGACGAAGGTCGGGCGCGCCACGCATCATGCGCGGGCGATGCTCATCGAGGAGCTCGCTGATTCGCCCGCCCCGACGCCCGACACATCGCCGAGAGGAGCGTCCCATGGCACCGATGGACAGTAGCGCCCCACCATTTCAGGCGAGCCCGGACGAGAATGAGATGTGGGCCGAGGTCGAGAGCCTCCCGGCGCTGATCCGCGAGCGCCTGCATCCGATCGATGAGACCGTCCGCCGCTTGCTCGACCACAACGAATGCCTCTCGGTCAAGCAGATCTTCATCACGGGATGCGGCGACTCGCATAACGCGGGCGTGGCTGCGGAGATGGCCTTTGATGCGCTCGCGGGCATTCCCGCGCAGGCGCTCCCCGCCATGCAGTTCTCCCGCTACACGATCCGCACCCTGCGGCGCGATTTCCCGCGCAGTCCCCTCGTCGTCGGCATCTCCACATCGGGGGAGGTGTCGCGCACCATCGAGGCGCTGACGCTGGCGCGGCAGCACGGCGCGCTGACGGTCGCGCTGACGGGGAATGGCGAGAGCCGCGCGGCGCGGGCGGCGGAGAAAGTGCTCGCTGTCTCCACCGAGAGTTATGGCCGCTCCCCCGGTGTCCGCACCTATGCGATGTCGCTCCTCAGCCTCTACCTGCTCGCGATCCGGTTCGGTGAGGTGGCGGCGCGCCACACGCAGTCCGAGGCGGACGACCTGCGCGCTGCACTGCTACGCACGGCGGATGCGATCGAGGCGACCATCGCGGCGTCGGTCCAGGCCGCGCTGGCCATCGGCACGGAGATGGCCGCCGCCCCGAACTTCGTCTTCGTCGGCAGCGGGCCGAACTACGCGACCGCCCTCTTCGGCGCGGCGAAGATGGTGGAGGCGGCCGGGAAGCATGTGATCGGGCAGGAGATGGAGGAGTGGGCGCACCTCCAATACTTCAGCAAGGAGGCGGAGACGCCGACGGTGCTGATCGCCCTGCCCGGCGAGAGCCACGATCGTGCGGCGGAACTCGTCAAGGTGATGCGGCATCTCGGGCGCCGCATCATCGCCGTCGTCGCCGAGGACGACCGAGACATCGCCCCTCATGCGGACGTCGTCTTGCCTATCCGTGGGAAGGTCCGCGAGATGTTCAGCCCGTTGGTCTCTTGCGTCGCGGTCGAACTGCTGGCCGCCGCGGTGTCGCACGCCAGCGGCGAGCCGTATTTCCGCCAGACGACGCCGACGTACGACACGGGAAACGGCATCCGCCTGAGCCGCATCCGTGCCGACCTTCCGTAGCATGCACGGCCGGATGCCTTCGCACTCCGAACCTCTCAAGGAGGAGATCGATGATTGCTCCTGCGCACCATCCCGACGCGGATCGTGAGGCGCGGATCGATGCGGAACGGGCGGCGATGCGGGCACACCAGCCGCGCGACCGCGCGACGCGCCTGCGCTACAACTACGAGGAACTGACGAGCCAGCCCGCCGCGATCCGCGCGACGTTGACTGAAGAGCGCGATCGTATCCGGGCGGTCGGCCTCCTCCTCGCGGAGCGTGCCCACGGGCGGGTCTATGGCATTGGCTGCGGCGATTCATGGTCCACCTGCCAGGCGGTTCGCGATACGTTCGAGATGCTGCTGGATACGCCCTTCGCGGTGATGCAGGCGCTCGAGTTCGCCCGCTACGGCAGCCGCTTCGTCGGGGCGGATGATGTCGTGATCGGGCTGAGCGCGTCCGGGACGACCGCAGAGACCGCGCGCGGCTTGCAGGCGGCGCGCGAGGCGGGGGCGCTGACGATCGGCGTGACTAATACAGAAGATTCGCTCTTCACCCAGGTTCCTGAAACCTATCTCCTCGGCCACGCGATCCGGCGCGCCAGTTTCCCGACGCAGGCGAGCACGGTCGGGCTGGCCGCGCTCATCGCGCTCGCCTGCGAAGCCGCCCGCGTACGCGGCCTGCACGACGAGCGGGTGCGCGAGGCGGATGCGTGGCTGGATACGCTCCCCTCGACGGTCGAGCAGATAATCGCCGCCGCCGATCCGCAGGCTGCGGGCCTCGGCGCGCGATGGGTGGACCGTACGGCCTTCCTCTTCGTCGGAGCCGGGCCGGGACTGGCCGCCGCGATGTTCGGCGCGTGCAAGATCCGCGAGGGGTGCGAGGGGTACGGCTGGGTGCTCGGCACCGAGGAGTTCCACCATTACGATGTCGTCCATCCGGGCGACCCGGTCTTTCTCATCGCGCCCGATGACGTGGCCCACACCCGCGCGGTCGACGTGGCGCGCGCGGTCCACGACGCGGGCGGCATCCTCTACAGCGTCGTGCCGGAGGGGGAGACTGCGGTGGCCGAACAAAGCGCCGTCGCCTTTCGCATCCCGGCGACCCCGGCGCATCTTGTTGGGTTGCCATTCACGCTCCCCATACAACTCGCGGCGTGGCACATCGCCCAGGCGAAGTTGCAGGCCGACCGAGGGGACGGCGGGTAGGCGGGTTCCTGCCCGCCCATTCCTCTCGTCGTGACCCGCTCGATCCTCGCACGATCAACGAACGAAGATCGGGTTGGAAAGCAGTAGGAGGGTGCTCGGCTGCCGGTAGGGGCGCGACTCTTGCGGCTGATCCGCGTACACCTCCACGCGATAGTATCCGGGCGTTGTTGGCGTATCCGCGAACTCGACCGTGCGCGATGGGCCAGACGCCACGGCGACCGACTCGTGGTAGAACCCGTTCTTGAGCAGGTAGAGCTGCGCCGGATAGCGGAGATCGGACAGTTCGATATGCAACTGCAGCGGGGAACCGCAGCGAGCCGTGTCGCCCATTTCGATCCGCACGCCGTCCGCCCCTTCCGCCCAGTAGTCGAGGCGCGGCCCCAGGCTGACGTAGACGCGGCCCGCGCGCAACCCGGCGATGATCCCGGCCTCGCTTAGTTCGGGCGCGTGGACGTAGGTGAAACACTGACCGAGGCGATGCCGCTGCTCGCGCGGATGATGCGAGTCGATCCCGGCCACACCGACAATCCGGCGCCCCTGGCGGAGATGCTCGTCCCACAGCCCGAGGCCCAGCGCGTTGTGCGACCCCTCCAGATGGTGATAGACCTCCATCAGGTCGGCCAGATTCCAGTCGAACGCGTGGTAGCGCCAGCCGAGATCGCCGGAGAAGGGGTGGTTGATGCAGAACAGCCCGCCTTGCTCGTGCGCGGCGCGCGCGACCGCGTTGATATCCCAATGCGCCTCCGGGTCGGTGATCTCCGCCGGTCCGACCGCAGTGGGGCGACCCCGCGTGTCGAGCGCGGGGCCGTCTGCGTAGATATTGACCCACTCCCGGAGACCATGCAGGTTCGCGTGGCCGCTGTGGCCCGTTAGTTCCAACCCGTGCAGCAGGGCGAGATCGCTGCCGCCCGCTCCGGCCAAGTCCCGCCAGCCCGCAGTCGTGAAGTGATCGGTGAGCGCCAAAAAGTCCAGCCCGTACGCGCGCGCCGCCTCAACGACCTGCCAGACCGGCACTTTGCCGTCGCTGTTCCAGCTGTGCGCATGCAACTCGCCGCGATACCAGCCCGCGCCGCGTGCGCTGACCGCTGTATCGTTCGTCCCCGCCTGCGCGCGGCCCGTGCGGCCATCGGTCGGCACATTCGCGTCCACCGTTTCGGCCTCGGCTACCACTTCCACTACATAGTCTGCGGTCTCGGTGGTGCGTTCGATGTCCACCATCACCCGCCATCGCCCCGGCCGCAACGGGCCGGGCAGCGCGCCGGGGCCGACCTCCCGCTCGCCGAATTGCAGCTCCAATGTGATATCGCCGTAGCCGGCGGGGTTCATGCGCGTGCCGCGATATTCCTGCGGATCGAAGACGGCGAGGAAGAGCTGGCAGAGGCGCTCCTTGTGGAAATGTAGCCGCACCGTCAGGCGCGTGACACTGGGCGCGAGGTCGAACGTGTGCATCCGATAATGCACCCGTGGAGACGGACTGACCCGACCTGTCAGTCGCAGTGGGGGATCACCGGCATGGAGGGGAGCGCTATCACCCGAGCGACCCTCATCCATCGCGGCGTCATGTGCATCGGCATCCATCGGCATTCTGCCCTTTCTTGTTGGTCGCGCCCCTCAATGTCGCACGATGGTCGGCTCCGGGAGTAGCGGCTCCACGCTCGCCAGCGAGGAGCGAATATGCTCGGTCGTGAAGACTTCTAGCGTCACCAACCCTCGATACGCGAGGCGCTCCAAAGCGGCCCAGACGGGCGGAAGATCGATGATCCCCTGCCCGCTGCCCAGGCCGCGATGGTCCCGCCCTTTGACCACGTCATGCAGGTGAATATGGCAGATCCGGGGTGCGTATCGCTCGATGAAGGGTACCGGATCGACCCCCGCCGCAAGCAAATGGCCGACATCGCAGCAGACGCCGGTGTCGCACGCTTCCAGCAGCGGGTCGATGTACCCGAAAGGGAAGCCAAGGTTCTCGACGGCGAGCGAGCGGCTCGGGATTCCGGTCCGATTCAGCAATTCTCGCACGCTGTTCGTCGCGTTGACGACGGCAACGTCGCGCTGCGCCGCCGCCCGCTCCCGGCTCGTGATCGGGCGCTCGATGCTGTGGAACGGCGTGACGTGCAGCACCCACACGCCGACGGCGAGCGGTGCGCAGGCGTTAATCGTCTCCACAACGGTTCGGATCGACGCGTCCCGGAGGAGCGGATTCGGGGAGGCGAGTTGGATCGAGAGGGGGAGATGCACGGCGTAGTCCAATCCCTGCTCCCGCTGTACAGTTGCGAGGTCCGCAATCACCCCAACCCGCAGCGGCAGCGAGATACCGTAATCGAAAGTGACTTCGACGGCCCGGAAGGTCTCGCTCTGGAGCCGCGCCGCTTCCGCGAGGTCGAGATCCGGGTATGCGATGGTGCATGCGGCGATGCGGTTACGGGTGATGGGCATGACGGGCTCCTTCGTCGCTACTGTCGCGCGGAAAGCGCCCTTCCTCCAGCAAAAGAGGAAGGGCTGACTGTTCCATCGGCGATGGTTGGCAACCTATGGGTTGAATTGCTTCAGCGCCTTCTCTGCCTCGCTCTTGATCTTCTTCTGCGCGTCCTCCGGCGAGATTTTACCGGCGAGCATGTCATTGATGGTGGAATCGAGCGAGTCGTTGATCGCGTTGCGCGCCGGGTTCGGGTCCTGAATCTTGGCGTACGGGAAGACTTCCTTGAACGCCTGCGCCTTCTGCGGGTGATCGGTATAGTCCTTCTTGAGCAGGTCGGTGTTCTGCGACGAGATGGTGGCCGGGAAGTAGCCGGTCTTTTGCCCGTAAATCGCCTGCGCGTCCGTGCCCGCGAAGTAGCGCATGAAGAGCCAACCCGCCAGCTGCTTCTTCGGGTTGGACTTGAAGAGCACCTGGTTGCCGCCGTACATCTCCGTCACCTTGATGTCCGCCTTACCCTGGGGCGGCAGCGTGACTCCCCAGTTGAACTTCGTGCCGATTAGATCAATCTTGCTGGAGGTGCGGGCGGTCGTGCTGATCTCCATGGCGGTGCGCTGGTTCGTGAACTCCTGCTCCGTGTCCGACACGATGGCGGCGGTGCCGTCGTCTTTCATCTGCTTGAGCAATCTGAGGCACAAGAGCGCTTCCGGTTTGTCGAAGTTGCTCGTCTTGCCGTCATCAGTGACGTAGTTCACGCCGTACGAGCGGAGGAAGTTCAGCCAGGTGCCGCCCATCGTCGTGCTGTATGGGAACGTGATGACGCCAGTCTTCTCCTTGATCGTCTTTGCCTGCGCCATGAAGTCCTCGAAGCTGGTAGCGGGTTTGTCGATTCCGGCCTTCTTCAGCAGGTCGACGTTGTAGTAGACGCCCTGCGAACTCGTGCCGTGCGGCCAGGAGAGCGTCTTGCCGCCGTACTCCTTGATGCGCTGCCGCGCGAGCGAGTTCGGCATCAGGTCCTTCAATGCCTCATCGGAGATGCCGTACTTGCTGCTCGCGAGGTAATCGTCAATCGGCACGATGGTGCCTGCGGTCTGGTACTCCTGCGTCTCCGGCTCGTAGGCCATCGCGACATCCGGCACACCGCCGCCTTGAATCGCGGCGCGCACTTTCTTGTTGAGATCGGGATAATTGCCCTGGAACGTCTCGACGACGGTGATCTTGCCCGCGTTGAGCTTGTTGAAGTCCGCGACGATCTGCTTGATGGCGTCGCCGTAGATCGTCGCCTGGATGTGCCAGAACTGCACTTCCTGCGGGCTGTCCAGCGCGACGCTGTCGATGCTGCTGCCCTTGCCCCCGCCGGGGGTGGCGGAAATGCCGGTCGTGCTCCCGGTCGTCGCGCTCGCGGGCGCGGTGGTGGCCGCTGCCGCCGCAGGGGCGGTTGTCGCGGCAGCGCCGGTCGTTGCGACAGCGCCGGTCGTCGCGGGTGCGGCGGTAGTGGGCTTCGCGGCCGTCGTTGCAACGGGGGCGCTGGTCGCGCTACCGCTGCCACACGCGGCGAGGAGCGTGCCTGCCGCGCCGCTGGCGGCAAGCCCGGCGATCCCCCGGAGGAGCGTGCGGCGTGAGAGAGGGTCTCGTGCATGTGTCATGGTCGCATTCCCTTCCTGCTATCGTGCACCATCCGGCGTCAGCCCTTGATGCCGGTCGAAGCCAACCCTTCCACGAACCGTCGCTGCGTGAAGGCATAAAGAATGATCGCTGGCAGCATTACAAAGGCGGATGCCGCCATGACGAGGTTGAGGTACGACGCTTCCCCCGAGCGGAAATAGTAGATGCCGACCTGCACGGGGCGCAATTTCTCGCTGCCCGTGATGATAAGTGGCCAGAGCAGGGCATTGAAGCGCGCCAGGAGTGCGAAGAGCGCCACGGTCGAAATGGCGGGCATCGCCAGCGGCACGAGCACGCGCCAGAGGAAATAGTGGCGGCTGCACCCATCGATCTGCGCCGCCTCCCAATATTCCCGTGGGATCGTCATGAACGCCTGCCGCAGCAGGAAAACGCTGAACCCGCTCGCCGCGCCGGGCAGAATCATGCCGGCATAGGTGTTGTACAGCCCCTTGCCGCCGTTGCCGAAAAAATCATTGCCACCCAAGAGCGGGAAGTGTCGGATCGTGACGAAGTTCGGGATCAGCGTCACCTCGAAGGGGATCATCAGCGTCGCGAGGAAGAGGATGAAGAGGATGTTCTTGCCGGGGAAGTCCAGCATCGCAAAGGCATACGCGGCGAGCACGGCCATCGTCACCTGCAATGCAGTGCCCACGATGGAGATGATCGCGCTGTTGAGGAAATACTGCGCGAAGCTGCTCGGAGGCTTGGTCCATGCCGTGATGTAGTTCTGCGGGCGCCAGTCGTGCGGGAAAATCGTCGGTGGGGAAAGGTTGATCTCGGCGAGCGTCTTGAACGACGTGACGAGCATCCAGAAGAAGGGGAAGATCATCAAGGCCGCGCCGGCGATCAGCACGACGTACGCGGCGATCCGGCCCGGCCGCACGCCGACCCGCGTGCGTGCGGCCGCGGCACTCCGCGCCAGCAGTGGGCGGGCCGGGTCGGCGAGATGTGAACGTCCTGCCACGATATGCTCCTCGTCTTTCGCTGCCTACTGGTAATGTACTTTTCTCCCTGCGACGCGGAACTGCACGAGCGTTAGGCCCAGGAGGATGAAGAAGAGAATGAATGAAACCGCCGCCGCGTAGCCCGTGCTGCCGGGGCGCTGATAGAAGTTCTTGAAGATGTGCAGCGTGATCGATTCCGTCGTGCCGCTCGGCCCGCCGCTGCCGTTGGAGAGGATGAAAATCGCGTTGAATCCCTGGAACGCGCCGATCGTCGAGACGACGGCGAGGAAGAAGATCGTCGGAGAGAGGAGGGGCAGGGTCACGGCACGTGTCACTTGCCAGCCCGATGCACCGTCCAGTCGGGCCGCCTCGTAGAGTTCGCCGGGGATGTTCGAGAGACCCGCGAGGAAGATTACGGTGTGGAAACCGACCGAGGCCCAGATCGTGAACAGGATGATGCAGGCCAGAGCGACGCTGGGGCCGGCATATGCATCGGGGATGTGGTTGAAGAGGGTGATGCCGAGGCCGTTCGTGGCGTGTTTGAGCAGTGGGGTCGCATCGTTCAGCCATTGTTGCGGGCCGATGCCGAATCGCTGGAGGACGGCGTTCGCGACGCCGACCTGCGGGTTGAAGATCCACGCGAAGACCATCGCTCCCGCGACGACGGGCGTGATGTGCGGCAGGAAGTAGATTGTCCGCATCAGGTCGCGCCCGCGTAAATTCTGGAAGAGCAGGAGCGCGATCGCGAACCCGAGCAGCATCGTGAGCGGCACCGTGCCGAGCACGAAGTAGACCGTGACCAGCAGCGCGTTGCCCACGCCGCCCGGTTGCATCGAGCCGTCGAAGGAGCGCTGTAGCAACTCCTCGCGCACGATGCGCCCGTAATTGCCGAAGCCGATGAACTGCTCCGCCTTGACGCCCCACCGCCACAGGCTCATCCAGAAGCCGAAAAAGATGGGCCAGATATCGAAAAGGAGCAGAAACGCGAGCGCGGGCATGACATACAGGAAACCAACGAGGCGCGCCGACCTACCGCCGACGACGCGCGACGACACGCGCTCACCGACGCGTATCCGTGGTTGCGTCCGCTGGCGAACGAACGTTCTCTGGACAAGGTCGCCGGGTCGTTCAACCCTGCTCATTGCCATCCGCTCTTTCCGCAGCAGATCACAGTAGCGTCGGCCGGGGGGAGTACCCGAATCCGATCTGCAGAATTCCACAGCATGGTGAGATGCACGTACATCGTCTCCCTTAGCGAATTCACATGCGTACTGCCCAGGAAATCGCACTCACTATAGCATTTCGGGTTTCCGTGTCAAGCAGACGGTACGCGCGTTTGGTCTGTGACCTCGATGCCCTCGTGGTGACCGTGGAGTAGCTCCCAAGCCGCTCATTGCAATCGAGAACCTCCCGTTCTCCCGATGTGACAGATATTCAACGGGGATCGGCTGTTGCGGCCGCTACAACACTTCTGCTTGCAAAGGCTGATGTCTGTCAACGCAGTGATTCCTGTGGTTCCCAGCAGATATTGCAACGTGGCCGCATCTCTGCTTGTCTCGTCTCACCGAACCGCGTGCAGCGCCCCAGTGGTTGCCCGTCCGTGTCCGTATTGATCGTCACCTGCCAGTGGCGACATGCGCCGCCACCCAACTTGGGTCGAGTGAACCTTGGCCGGCATACGCAAACCCGTACGTGGAAACGATCATTACCAGACATGAGCTGACCGCCACGAGCGCGTGGGTGCGCAGCCCCGCCGCACGTTCGAGCCGCTCTCGCTCAGGGCCGAGTACTGCGCCGCAGAGCAGTGCACCCAGGACACGGAGGAGTATGGTTGTCGTCGCAATATGCATTCGCCCGTTCCTTGACGCATGGGGGCAGGAAGACAGAGTCACCGAGGACGGAATGACTTCCGATCTCGTAGTTCAGATATTCAGCACCGACAAACGACCTCGCTGCCACATATACCAAACATTCTTACCGCATTGGCAAGCCCCAAACAGCCGCTCGCAGATAATATAAATAACGGTAATTACGTATAGAAGTTCTTTTTTGACTAGAGCGTGTTATGAACTTCCGCTGATCGTGAAGGCTCGCTGAAGCATCAGAAAGACGAAGGCCACCAGATGCAATCCTACCAGCGTCTTCGGCAGCCGCTCATCATTCCGTACCAACCGCCGAAACCGGCTCATCCACGCGAAGCTGCGCTCCACCACCCAGCGGCGTGGCAGCAAGACAAATCCCCGCTTCGCCTCCGGCAGTTTCACCACTTCCAGCGTCATCCCGTGCACTTCCGCGAACGAAAGTCACGCTCCCGTAGCCCGGGCAGCCGGAGACGATTTGCCGCTATACGCAAGGAGAATCGTGTGGAACTGGATCAGCGAGAAAGTGGAAGACCCTCGATGCGAACTCGATCCAAACCACCTCAGCGAGAAGGTGGGAGACCCACCAAGTCATGACGAGGTTTGCTTCGCGAGACTGATCGACCCGACGCTTCGCTCTCTCCACCTCGAGCGCAACCGTGCCGACCCGCCGCCGTCTCCACCCGATCCTCCGACCCTGTCCTAAAGGACAGGGTGCGAACTGTCCCAAGGCGCGTATCCGCAGCTGGGCCCGGTCCCCATACTCGAAATAGTTATCGGAAAGTGATCGCACGGTGATGCCCGCGACGGTATGAAACCGCGAGGCCATCACAAAACGTTAACAATCACGCTAAGCGTGGAAGACATGGTGCCGCGACAAAAGGGAGGGAACTGCGATGGAGGTGCTCTGGCTCGGCCAGGAGGGATGCCACGATTCCGCGCTGGTCGGCGGGAAGGTCGCCAATCTCAGCCGCCTGGCGGCCACCCATGCCGTGCCCGCCGGCTTCTGCGTGCCGACGACCGCGCTCGCCGCAGGCGGTCCGCTCCCCGCGCTGCACGCCGACCTCGCGCGGGCCTATCGCCGGCTGGCCGAGATGGCGAACGAGTCGGACCCGCGCGTGGCGGTCCGCTCCTCGGCCGCAGACGAGGATGGCCGCGATGCCTCGTTCGCGGGGCAGCACGAGACCTATCTCAACATCGCCGGCACCGACGCCATCCTCGATGCCATCGCCCGCTGCTGGGCCTCCGCGCACACTGACCGCGCCTACGACTATCGCCGCCAGCATGGCCTGCCCCTCGATCAGATCCGCCTCGCGGTGCTGGTGCAGCGCCTCGTCCCGGCCGATGTCTCGGCGGTCGTCTTCAGCGCGAATCCGGTGACGGGCGCGCGGCATGAGATCGTCATCAACGCGAGCTGGGGGCTCGGCGAGAGCATCGTCGGCGGGACGGTGACGCCGGACACCTACGTCGTGGACAAGGTGAGTGGAGCGACGACCGAGCGGCGCATCGCGGACAAGCGGCGGATGACGGTCTCCGCAACCGGCGGCACGCGCGAGGTCGACGTGCCCCGCTTCCTCCGCGCCGCGCCGGCGCTGAACGATCTCCAGATCTCCGCGATCGCGGAGATCGCGGTGTCGCTGGAGGCGACGATGGGCTGGCCGGCGGATGTGGAGTGCGCCTTCCACGGCGACCGCCTCTATCTGCTGCAGTGCCGCCCGATCACGACGCTCGGCGTCGAGCACCCGCTCGCCGCGCTCGCCCTCGCGAGCGGCCGCGCCGGTGCGGCGCTCACCGGCATGTGAATGGACGTCTCGCGCGACCGACGCGCGACCAACACCTTGGGGGAATGACATGGCACAGGAGATGACGCAGGCGAAGACGGAGGCGGCTGCGCCCCGCACGATCCCGAACCCGCCCGACTTCCCGGTCGTCTGGGAGCGGCCCGAAGACGCGGGCGCCTTCTGGACGCGCGACCCGATGCATTTCGTGTCACAAATCACCCCCCTCGAGGGCGTGTACCTGCGCCGGTTCATGGATATCGGCTTCCGGTCGGCGGCGCACCGGCACGACCTGCCCGTCCACTTCATCGCGCGGCGCATCAATACCCACTTCTACCAGGCCCTCGTCCCGATCGCCACCGACCATACCGCTCTCGAGGCGATCGTGCAGCGGAGCGAGCGGACCCTGGGCGCGGCGGTGGGGCACCTGGGCGCGGCGTGGCAGGAAGAGTACCTGCCCGAGATCGAGCGCTACATCGCCGACTGGGAGGCGTTCGACCTGCCGGGCGCGACGATGCCGGCACTGATCGCCCATCTCGACGAGAGCATCGCCCGCACGACGCGCCTGATGGAGATCCACTTCCTGATTGCGATGCCGATGCTCCTCGGCATGAGCCTGTTCGAGGAGCTCTATACCGAGCTCTTCGGCAAAGGTGACGCATTCGCCGCCTACCGGCTGCTGCAGGGGTTCGACAACAAGACGATCGAGGCGGATCGGGCGCTGTGGAAGCTAGGCCGCCTCGCGGCTACCTCCGATACGGCGCGGCGCGTGCTGGAGGAGCGGGCCACTGCGGACGTGATCCCCGCCCTCGCGGCCACGGCGGAGGGGCGCTCCTTCCTCGAAGCACTCCGTGCCTACCTCGAGACCTACGGGAAGCGGAGCGACACCTGGTTCCTGCTCTCCGAGACACCGTGGATCGACGACCCGGCACCGGTAGTGCGCAACCTCAAGGACTACGTCACGCAGCCGGATCGCGACCCGGACGCGGAGATGGCGGCGCTCGCGGCGGAGCGCGAGGCGGCCCTGGTGGAGATTCGCGCGCGGCTCGAGGGCTACCCGCAGGCGGTGCGCGAGCAGTTCGAGGGGCTGTTGCAGGCGGCGCAGACCGGGACGGTACTGCAGGAGGACCATAACTTCTGGATCGACTTCCGCAGCACCTATGAGATGCGGCGAGTGGTGAGGGAGGTCGGGCGGCGCTTCGTCGCGGCAGATGTGCTCGACACGGGGGACGATGTCTTCTATCTTACCTTTGACGAGATCAGGGAGACGGCGGACTCCTTGCCGCGGCGGAAGCAGCAGGCGACAGTCGCGGAGCGGAAGGCGGAGATGGCCCACTTCGCGCCTATCCAGCCGCCATTCGCCCTCGGCACGGAACCGCCCGGCCCGCCGCCCGATAACCCGATCGGCCGCGCTATCGCCAAGTTCTTCGGCGGCCCGTCGCAGGAGTCGCCGGAGCCGGGCGTGCTGAAGGGGAACGCGGGCTCGCGCGGTATCGTGCGCGGTACGGCGAAGGTCATCCGCTCCCTCGCGGAAGCGGGCAAGCTGCACAAGGGTGACATCCTCGTCGCGGAGACTACCGCCCCGCCGTGGACGCCGCTCTTCGCCACCGCCGCCGCCGTCGTCACCGATACGGGCGGCATCCTCAGCCACTGCGCGGTCGTGGCGCGGGAGTACATGATCCCGGCCGTCGTCGGCGTCGGCATGGCGACGCAGGTCATTCACGACGGCATGATGCTCGAGGTAGATGGAACCGCAGGTACCGTGCGCATCGTCGGCTGATCGGTCTGTTGCCGTACGTGCCGCCTTCCCATACCGGGGAGGCGGTACACCCATGTTCGTTGAGACACAAGGAAGCTTGTCCCATCGGTTCCGTGAATGCCTGCTCGTGATCGGTTATTGCTGACACAGGGATACGAGGCCACTGCACATGACCATCCCTTCGACCCGCCGTGAGGAACTGGCGCCTGTTGCGGTACTGAAATCGCCGGACGAGGCGCTCGCGCCGCCGACCAGCGAACGGCGGGTGATCGTTGCTATCGCCCTCGGCACGATGCTCGCGCCGCTCAATTCGACGATGATCGCTGTCGCACTGCCGCGGATCACCGAGGATTTCCACGTCCGCGTCTCGACGGCGGGCTGGCTCGTGACGACCTACCTGATCGCGATGGCCTCCTTGCAGCCGGTGGCGGGCAAACTCGGCGACCGGCTCGGACGCCGCCGCCTGATCCTCGGCGGGCTGATCTACTTCGGCGTCGCCTCACTCGGCGCGACGCTCGCCACCAGCCTGCCGCTGCTCTTCTTCTTCCGCGTCCAGCAGGCGGTCGCGGGGGCGATCGCCCTGCCGAACGGCACCGCGCTCGTCCGCGACGTCGTGCCGCTGGAACGGCGTGCCCGTAGCTTCGGCATGATCGGCGGCGCGACCGCCTTCGCCGCCGCGCTCGGCCCGCCAATCGGCGGTGTCCTCGTGCAGACGCTGGGCTGGCGCTCCATCTTCTTCGTCAACGTGCCGCTCGTGCTCGCCGCCGTGCTGCTCGGCTGGCGCGCCATCCCCAGGGTGCGCGCCACGCGCGGCAACCGCCCCTTCGATGTCATCGGCGCCTGCCTGCTCTCCGCCGTCCTGATCGGTATGACGGTGCTGCTGACGCTGAGTAAGCGGGCGGAGAGCGCGCTCCTGCCCGCGCTGGGCGGGCTGGCGCTGATCGCCTTGGCGGTGGTGTTCATCCACTATGAACTGCGCCATTCTGACCCCGTGTTGCAACCGCGCTTCTTCCGCATCCGGTCGTTCGCGGCGGCGAACGGCGCGATCGCCCTGAGCAACCTGGCGATGTACTCGACGTTGCTCACCGTGCCGATCCTCCTGTCGCGACGGGGCGGCTGGTCGAGCGCGAAGGTGGGTGCGGTGCTCGTCATGCTCTCGGGCGCGATGGTCGTTTGTAGCCCGCTCGGCGGCCGGCTCGCGGATCGCGTCGGGCGGCGCCGGCCGACGGTGATCGGCCTCGCCCTCCTGACGCTCGGTGTGCTGCCGCTCGCGCTGGCCGGGAGCCGGATCGCCATCCCCCTCCTGCTCGCGAGTCTCGGCGTGGCGGGGATCGGGCTGGGGCTCTCCTCCGCCGGGATGCAGACGGCGGCGATCGAGGCGGTCGGCCCGCGCGAGGCGGGCGTCGCCTCCGGTGTCTTCTCGACGAGCCGCTACTTCGGCAGCATCGTCGGCTCCGTCATCCTCGCCGGGCTGCTCGGCGCATCGGGAGGCAGCGGTTTCACAGCGGTCTTCATCATGGTCGCGGTCGCGGCGCTCCTCTCCGCCGTCGTCGCCCTCGCCCTGCGGGACCGTCCGGAGGAGTCGGTCGGCGGTCGATAGTTGGCAACAGGGCTTATGCGTCCTCGATGAGAGGAATACCGAGTAAGGCGAGTGCAGCATGTGCATTCCCACGGTAGAAGCGCAGCCGTTCGGCAATCGTGCGCCACCCCGCCCGATGCAGGACGCACACCACGGTATCGCGCAGGATTGCCGTGATACTCGGTCCATTGCCTTTGTAGATCAGGTTGCGATCCTCGCCCAGCGTCACATCCTTGACATAGTGGAGGCAGTCGCGCCCGTGGCGCGGCGACGCAACTGTACTTTCCTAAGGATGTCCAGTTGGAGTCTACTTCTGATAGGCGTCAGGCCCGGGGCGCGAAACCGTCAGTTTAGAATCGTTTTCGACATTGATGGACGCTCCGGCAGGAAACCCTAAGATTTCAAACTGACAGCCCGCGACTTCACCCCTTCGGTCGCTTGAAGTAGTACCAGAGATTGTAGGTCATTGGTATGTACCCCATGCCCATGGTAGACGGTATTGCGACAACTGAGACAAGTTCCCACCCCTGGTCACCATATGACTGCAACATGGCGGCATCTTCAGCGTCGGAGATGATGGGGCGGCGGCGCGGCGGGGACACCTCCCAGCGATACTCCCACGCTTGCGCACCCGTCTCAGTCGCCATCGGCGGCACCCCGGCGACGTTTGAAGGTCAACAATGCGCCACTCATCCCGCCCGCCGTGACGCCGACCAACTCCCATCCCTCCGCCGCGTAGTCGTTGCAGATGCGGGCGATTTCCTGGGCGTCGAGATTGCGATGGTTGGCGGCGGTGTACTCGTACCGCGGCTTCTCAGGCGTCATCTCCCACCCTCCTCATAGCAATCCGACCGAAGTCATCTCCAGTATATCGCATGGAATCCGGGGCCTTTCCGACAGGCTACCTCAATGCGCAACGGCCGCTAAATACCCTGATCGGAAAGAAGAGGGTGCTCGTCGAGAACGTTTTTGCTCAGCACCGAATGGATACTGGGATGAAGAGAAGGGTGTCAGGAAAGAGTCTATAACGTTTCGAGGCGGATGTCAGAAAATCGTGGGAATAATCCTACTCGGACGTTCAGGGTCGGGGGCACCTGAAATCAGGGTGGAGTCGACCCCACCCTGACGTGTCACCGCATTTCCTCACGCCCTCAGATTATAGGAACGAGAGGTATCTACGCCACCAACGCAGGCGCCTACCCGGTACCGAACCAGCATACCTGTGCACGCTCGTGCCGCCCGCGATCGTCAGGGTCCCATCATTCGCTCGCGGAAGGTAGCGACTGGATAGGCGCTCGTGCCGCCCGCGATGATCTTCGTCGCGGTCCCGGCAGTATCCCGGACGTAGCGGATCATCTCGCCCGGCGCCGCCATGCCGTGCGATTCCGTGGTACGCAGCGTCCGGTCGTCCACGACCGCCAACTTCGTCACAATCTTCACCGGATCGTCGGCCTCGGGATGCAGCGCGACCAGCGCGGTGCCGAAGGTGGCCACGTCGGTGACGCCCCAGATATTGGCGAAGCGACCGGTGAATCGCGCGCGCGGGCTGGCCGACTCTTCCGACGCGGTACTCTGCTGCAGGGCGAACGCGATGGTCGTCAGGATACCTTGTGCGAGGATCGCGGCGGGTCCGCTGACCTCATTGATGAGCGCCACGACGACGAGGCGATCACTCGGATCGAACAGCGTCATCGTGGCATGCCCGGGGAAACCGCCCCCGTGGCCGACGAACCGACGGCCGCCGATCTCGTGGATGGCGAACCCCAGCCCGTAGTGCATGTCGGCTTGGGCGACTTTCCAATACGGCTGCTGCATTTCCCGCTTGGAGGCGTCGCTCAGGAGTGTCTCGTTCCCGAAGAAGTGCCCGGCCGCGTAGCGGCAGAGATCCTCGGCCGTGGAATAGAATCCCGTCGCCGCCGCCAGGGCACCCGTGGCGACATCCGGGAGGGGACGATGTGGCAGGCCGAACCGGCGCGCCGTGTAGCCTGTCGCCAGACGCGCGCGGCAGTGCACATCGGTATCTGATCCGGTGTCATCCAACGCCAGAGGCTTGATGATGTGCCGCACGACGTATTCGTTGTACGACTCGCCGCTGGCGGCCTCAATCACGATGCCGAGGAGCGCATACGCGATATTGGAGTATTTGAAGGAGGTGTTGGCATCGAGAACTACGCCCCCATTCTCCACCAGGCGGCGCAGTTCTTCGTCGTCGGGGAACGGCTGATCCAACTGCCAATAGTCCGCATCGTCCCCGTTGCGCACGATGCCCGTCGTGTGGTTGAGCGCCTGACGGATGGTGACCCGCGTCAGCCCGACCTGATCCCGCAGCCAGGGAATAAAATCGGCGAGCGGATCGTCCAGGCGCAGTTTCCCCGCCTCCACCAGTTGCATGATCGCCGTCGCCGTGAACATCTTGGAATGGGACGCGATGCGGAAGATGTGCTCGGGTGTCATGGGGACCTGCCGTTCGAGATCGGCATGGCCGTACCCCTTGCAGAGGAGCAGTGTGTCGCCGTGATGGATGGCGACCACGACACCGGGCAGTTCGCGACGTTCCTGCTGATACGACACCCATTGATCGGCGTATGCGACACCGTCGCGCAACAAATCCCGATTCATCTCGTCCATACAGATTATTCCCTCTCTGGCGACCGATTGATCAGCGCTGCCGCAAACGCGGGTCCATCGCATCCCGCACTGCGTTCCCGAAGAGATTGAAGCCCAGGACCGTGATGAAGATCGCGAGGCCCGGGAAATTAATCAGCCACGGCGCGGTCGTGATGAATGTCCGCCCGGCCACGAGCATCGATCCCCACTCGGGCGAGGGTGGCTGCGCGCCGAGCCCGAGGAACGAGAGGCTCGCGGCGGCGAGGATCGCGACCGGGAAGAGCAGGGTGGCCAGGATGACGATCGGCGCGAGCACGTTCGGGAGGACGGCCGTCCGCATGATCCGACCATTCGACGCGCCGACGACCCGCGCGGCGGTGACATAGTCCTTTTCCTTGACCGAAAGGACGGAGCCGCGCACGAGCCGCGCGAACCCTGACGCTTCCCCGATGCCAACAGCGATCATCGCGTTCGTCAGACTCGGGCCGAGCATGGCGACGATTGCCAGGGCGAGCAAGAAGCCGGGGAAGGCGAGCAGGATATCGATGAAGCGCATAATGACGGTGTCCACGACACCGCCGTAGAACCCGGCGAGCATGCCGAGGGTAATCCCGAACGCGAGCGCGATCGTTACCGATACGACGCCGACGCGCAGGCTGATCCGCGACCCGTAGATGACACGGCTGAACACATCGCGGCCGATGTCGTCTGCACCGAACGGGTGATGCGCCGAAGGGCCGGTGAGCCGATTCGGGACGTCGATTTTGATCGGATCGTACGGGGCGATCGCCGGCGCAAAGATGGCGACGCCGATGAGCAGCAGGATGATCGTGCAGCCAATCTTCCCGGGTGTTGTCCGGAGCAGTGCACGCGCAAAGCCGAGCGTACTGGAGCGCTGACGCCATCGCCGTCCGACGAGCGGCGATGCGGGGATATCCTGCGTCGTTTCATGGACACGCGCCATAGGAGAGCACCCTGTCCTTTACTGGTAGGCGATCCGGGGATCGATCCTCGCGTACAGCACGTCGACCAGGAGATTGACGAGCACGTAGGTCGTCGAGACGACGAGGATGATCCCCTGGATGAGCGGGAAGTCCCGCTTCTGCAGTGCTTGCACGGCGAGCTCGCCGATACCGTGCCAGGCAAAGACATATTCGATGACGAACGCGCCGGAGAGCAGGCCGCCGAATTGGAGGCCGACGATCGTCACGACCGGGATCAGCGCGTTCTTCCACGCATGCTGAGCGATCACCGTCGACTCCCTGATCCCCTTCGCGCGCGCGGTGCGGATGTAGTCCTCGTTGAGGACCTCCAGCATGCTGGAGCGGACGATCCGCGCGAGCACCGCCGACGCGATGACGCCGAGCGTGACCGAGGGCAGGATCATCCCCCGCGGGGACATCGAGCCGAGGACGGGGAACCAGTGGAGGTTCACCGCGAAGATGTAGATGAGGAGCAGACCGAGCCAGAATCCCGGCATGGACAGGCCGGCGAGCGAGAGCATCGTCGAGGCCGTGTCGATCAGCGAATCCTTGTAGACCGCCGCCAGGATCCCCGCCGCGAAGCCGATGATGACGGCCACCGTTAGGCTGGCGAGCGTCAGGACGAGGGTGTTGGGATACCGGTTCCTGATCTCCGCCACGACCGGGCGGCGCGTCGTGATCGAGGTGCCGAGGTCGCCATGCACGACGCCCCAGATGTACTTCCCGTATTGCACGTAGAGCGGGCGATCCAGGCCCAACTCGTGCCGAACCGCCTGTTTTACGATGGGGTCGCTCTGCTGGCCAAAGAACATGATATCAACAGGGTCGCCGGGGACCAGCACGCGCATCAGGAAGACGAGCGTGAGGACCCCGAACCAGATCGGGATGAGCAGCAGGAGGCGCCGGGTGATATAGGCGATCACGACCGCTACTTCGCCAGCGAGACTTCGATAAACCGCGCGTACCCGATCGCATCCCACTGATACCCTTTGACGTTCGCGCGCGCCGCCCGGATGATCCAGTCCGTCGCGATCGGGGCGACGTACGCCTTCTGCAGGATGTACTGCTGCACCGCATGATTGGCGACGACGCGCTTCTCGGGATCCAGGGTCGCGTCCGCCACCGTGAGGAGCTTGTCCAGATCGGGATCGCTCAGCTGCTTCGTCCAACCGGGCGTCTTGAAGAGCAGACTCTCGATCACGGGATCGGGCCAGGTCCAGCGCATGTAATCCACGTCGAACTTGCCCGCGTTGAGCAGCGGCGTCTCGGCGCCGAACTCGATGATCTGGATCTCCATTTTGATCCCGATGGACTGCAACGTCGCCTGGATGATCTGTGCCGCCGTATTAGCGGGCGGACTAGCCGAGTAGACGAGCATCGTGAAGGCGAGTGGCGTGCCGTTCTTCTGCAGCACCCCATTCGGCCCCGCCGCGTAGCCACCGTCCGCGAGGACCTTCTTGGCTTTGTCGAGGTTGAACGGATAGCCGTACTGCTGCCCGAGCGACGCGTCCCACCCCGCCACGCCGACCGGCTGCGGATTGAGATTGACGGTCGCGTAGCCGTTCCACGCACTCTTGACGATCGAATCGCGGTCGATCGAGTACGCGATCGCCTGGCGGACCGCGAGGTCCGTGAACGGCGCCTTGTTCGCGTATTCGATGAAGTTCATGTCCGTCGCGTCTTTCCAGATGACGATCTGATACTTGGGGTCGCTCTTGATCTTATCAACCTGCTGCACATCGACCGCGATGACGTCCAGCTCGCCGCTCTGCAACGCCGCCAGTTGCGTCGCCGGGTCGGCGATGATCCTGAATTGGAGCGCGTCGAGATACGCCGGGCCGGTGTTCTTGCCGTCCGTGCGGAGGTTCTTGTAGTCCGGATTCCGCTCGAGGGTGATCTGCTGGCCGGCGACCCATTCTTTCAGCTTGAAGGGGCCCGACCCGACCGGGTTGTGACCGTAGCTGTCCCCGGACTTCTTGACGGCGGTGGGCGAGACGATCCCGCCATAGCCGAGCGAAATATTGGTGAAGAAGGGCGCATACGGCTGGCTGAAGTTGAAACGGACGGTGACGGGGTCAACGAGGTCGACCGATTGGAGCGTGCCCATCTGGGCCTTCGCGGGCGAGGCGGTCGCGGGGTCGAGGATGCGATCGAAGGAGAATTTCACCGCCGCCCCGTCGAGGTCGGTCCCGTCGTGGAACTTGATCCCCTTGCGGATCGTGAAGGTGATCTGCTTGCCGTCCGGGGAGATGTCCCATTTTTCGGCGAGCCACGGATGCGGCAAGCGGTCCGGGCCGATGAAGACGAGGCGATCGTAGAGATTATCGTTGAACGTGTCCGCGTTCGCCTGGATAGTCTTGGCGGGATCGAGCGCGTCGGGCTCGGTCCCCGCCGCGAGGTGCAGCGTCCCGCCCTGTGTCCCGGCCTGCGGGGCCCCGCTCGTCGCCGGTGCGCCTGCGGCCGCCGAGCCCGCCGCCTGCGGCGTGGAAGAAACGGCCGACGCGGGGACGGCGGTCGCGAAGGTGCTGAGCGGTGTCCCACCGGCGGTGACCGGCGTATTGGCGAGGGCGGTCGCCGGCGCGCTGGAGGCGGCGGTGGTCACCGTTGGCGCGGCACCGCCGCCGCACGCGGTGAGGATCGCCCCGCTCGCAACACTGGCGGTGAGCGCGAGAATCTGTCGCCGACTGATGGGTACCGGCTTCGTAGACATTGCCACTCCCCTTTTCTCGAACGATGCGACGACGATCGATCTTCCCGGCCCGAAGCGCCCGCCATCCGAAGGAACGTCAACCGTGATGCCGTCAGCGCCCCGGCATCGTAACGGAGACGCGCGGTCGCAGTCAATGCGACGGGAGACAAGGCGGGCGCATCATCATGCCGACTCGGCGAGCACGCCGATCTCTCGATGCAGAGAGTGTTTCGTAATCAGGAATCGCTGCGAGCGCCGATCCACATCGAAACCCCGCGCGAATGGGCCTCCGGGCACGCCATTGCTTCCTTCCATATGTCTGCCGCACCGGCAGCTCGACGACACCCCTGGACGCCCGACCGTTGCCCGCGTGCAACCGCCCTACCCTTCGTTCGTTCCCCCTATGACGGTCGGTGCGGTGCGGGACACACTGAACAACTCTCATCGCCACCATACAACGCCGCGGCACGACAGCATCCTTGGTATCTTCCTCCTCTTACCCCTCTAACATCTGGCGGGGTATCGGGTTGGCATCGGTTAGCCAGAGGGACAGAGCAATGGCGACAGCGAACCGGGAACTCGATCGCGCACTGCGGCGTCGCTTCGCGCTCTTCGACCGCCTCGGCTGGTTGGATCGGCGCGGCATGCACCTGATCGATCCGTGGCCGATCGGGGCATTGCTCGGCATGTCGCGCGAAGAGACCGGGCGGGCACTCGCCACGCTCGAGGAGGTCGGCTGGGTTGCCCGCTTCGCACGGGACGGCGGGGAGCGGGTCGCGCTGACCGTCCACGGTCTCGCGCGCTGCTGACCTCGCCGCACCGCAGATCTCGTACCGGTGATCGCGACGGCGGTCCGCTCAAGTCCAACGCCGAGCTGCGCCTTGACGGTGTCATGCGCCAGTACACCGGTACCGCTGGCGAAACCGTGCAACATCGCTGCCCTTAGCATTGGGGATCACACATTCGGATGCACGAGGCCAGCTTATAGCATCACGTCGCCGCCGTTCGGGCAGAGGGTCTGCCCGCAGTAGTAGCTCGCGGCGTCCGACGCGAGGAAGACGGCGGTCGGCGCCACCTCGTCCACGTGGCCCACCCGCGGGATCGGCAGGGGGCTGAGGTAATCCCGGCCCGGGTCGCCCGGCGTTGCCGGCACGATCCCTGTCGCGATCGGCCCCGGCGCGATGCAGTTGACCAGCACGCCGCGCGCCGCCACCTCGCGGGCCAGTGACTTCGTGAAGCCGATGATTCCCGCCTTCGCCGCGGCGTAGTGCGCGAAACGCTCGCGCCCGATCTGGCCGATCTGCGAGGCGACGTTGATGATCCTGCCGCCCCCCTGTGCGAGCATGCCGGGCAGCACGCAGCGCGTCACGAGGAAGGTGCCGCGCAGGTGCGTGGCGATCATCTCGTCCCACATAGCGACGTCCATCGTCTCGACCGGCGAGAGGGTGACGAAGCCGGCATTATTGACGAGGATGTCGATGCGACCGAACGCGGCGAGGACCCGATCGACCATTGTGCGGACTGATCCTTCCTGCGACACATCGGCCTGCACAATCACCGCCCGTCTGCCCGCCGCCTCGATCTGATGCGCGATGTCGTCCGCATCGTCTACCGGGCGACGGTCGGCGATCGCGATATCGGCGCCTTCACGCGCGAAGGCGAGGGCAATCGCCTGACCGATCCCGTGACTCCCCCCCGTGATGAGCGCTCTGCGCCCTTCGAGCATGCCCATTGATCATCCTCCGATGGTCCAACTGACGACCGACGTCCACGTTCCGACCGGCAAAGGCTCCTCGGTGCCACCGCTGGAAGCCATCTCTCTGGCACCTCCACGTCGTGACCGCATCGATTGTTGGCACATTTCTCTCCCGGAGTGCCCGGCCGCCCCAGCCGCATTCACCTGCGAGGACTCCCAATCGGAGGAGATCCCGCGTCACGCTTCCCCGGTGCTGCGTGACGCATCCGGCTACAATGGCTGCGTTGCGTTCCGGCGGACGAGCTCGCCACTCCCCGGCGTGCCCGTCACTTGATCATCGCGGAAAACGATCTCGCCACGCCGGAGGGTGATGACCGGCCAGCCCGTGACCGACCAGCCCTCGTAGACCGAGTAGTCCGCGTTGGACTTGAGCATGTCGGACGTGACGGTGCGGGTCAACTCCGGGTCGAAGATCGCGATGTCGGCGTCACTCCCGACCGCGATCGTGCCCTTCCGTGGGTACAGGCCGAAGAGTTTCGCCGCATTGGTCGACGTAACCTCCACGAAGCGCGCGAGCGAGATGCGCCCGGTGCGGACACCTTCCGAATAGAGCATCGGCAGCATCGTTTGCAGGTTCTCGGCACCGGGGCGGAGCCGCGTGATTGTCAGCTCGGGATCGAGTTTCGCCGCGAGCGACCAGGGCGCGTGATCCGTGCAGACCGTATGGAGCGCGCCCTGCTGGATGCCCGCCCAGAGCGCGTCCACATCGCTCTTCTCGCGGAGTGGTGGTTGGCCGATGTACTTCGCGCCGTCAGGCTCCTCGAGTCGTTCCCGTGTCAGGTGGAGGTAAAATGGCCGGGTCTCAACGTACACTGGCACGCCGCGCCCCTGCGCGTCGGCGCAGACCTCCATCGCGCGCTGCGAGGAGAGGTGGACGATGTACACCGGCGCGCCGGTCGCCTCGGCGATTGCTACCGCACGCTGCGTCGCCACCACCTCCGAGATCACCGGGCGGCTCTCCGCGTAGTGGCGGAGCGACGTGCGCCCCGCCGCCGTCAATTGCGCCGTTGCATCGGCCATCAGCGCGAAGTCCTCGCAGTGAATGAGCGTCAGCAAATTATTCACGCCCGCGCGCCGCGTCGCCTCGGTATATCCTGCCACTTGGGGATCGAAATGCGAAAAAGACATGAAGAACTTGATCGTGTTGCAGCCTGAGGCTAGCAGTTGGGGAATCTCGTCAAGCACCGCCGGTATCGTCTCGCCGAGGACCGGATGCAGGAAGAGGTCGGTAATCGTCTGTTCGCGTGCAACAGCAGCCTCGCGCGCTAGCCCGGCGAGCGGGGTCTCGCCCGGCGCGAGGAAGCTCATGTTGCCGAGCGTCGTGATTCCCCCGGCGAGCGCGGCGGCCGAACCGCTCGTGAAGTCGTCCACCCAGCGATGCTCTTCGTCAACGGCTTGGGGCGGCGATGAGAGGTGCACATGCGCGTCGATGCCGCCGGGCAGGAGTAACCGCCCCGTGGCGTCGATCTCGCGCTCGGCCTGCATGTCGCCGCCGATTTGCGCGATCACCCCGTCCACAATGCCGAGATCGGCCATCGCGACGCTACCCGCAGTGACGATTTTCCCATGGCGGATCACGACGTCAAATGCCATCTCTTTCCTCCCACAATCTTTCCGAAGGCCGAGCGCTTCTCTCAAATCCAGAACGGCCCATGTGCCGCTAGCGGTTGCGAAGCCGCGGATCGAGCGCATCCCGCAGGCCATCCCCGAGCCAGTTGATCGCCACGATCACCACCATGATGGCGAGACCCGGGAAGGTGCTCATCCACCACGCACTGCGGATCCACTCCCGGCCCGAGGCGAGGTCCGCGCCCCACTCCGGCGTGGGGGCTTGGGCACCGAGGCCAAGGAACGAAAGCGACGCCCCGATGATGATTGCCCACCCCATCGCGACGGAGGCGAGTACCACCACCGACGCGATCATGTTCGGCAGGATATGCCGCATCATGATCCGCGCGTCCCCGACACCAGTCACGCGCGCCGCCTCGACGTAGACATTCTCCTTCGCGCTGAGGTAGGAACTGCGCACGAGGCGGACGAATCCGGGGATAAGGGAAATCCCGACCGCGATCGTCACGTTGAGGACACTGCTGCCGAGGACCGCGACAACAGCGAGGGCGAGCAGGATACCGGGGAACGCCAACATGACATCGATGACGCGCGAGATCACGCGATCGACCCACGAGCCGTAGTATCCCGCGAGCATCCCGAGCGGAAAGCCGACGCCGCACGCGATGGTGATTGCCAGTACGCCGACGAGGAGCGAGAGGCGGCCGCCGTAGAGGATCCGCGAGAGGACATCACGGCCGATTGTATCGGTACCCAAGAGGTGTGTGAGCGACGGGCCGGCGAGCGTCGCGGTCGTATCTGGCTGAATCGGATCGTACGGTGCGATGAGCGGGGCGAAGACGATGACGACCGCCATCACGAACAGGGCTACCAGGCCCGCGACCGCCCCTCTATTCTTCACTAGGCGCGTGAGGGTCTCCAGGAACCACGCCTGATGACGTGACCCCACCGACTCGAATGTCTCCGTGCCGCGACGGGTCTGGCTAGTCGTAATCATCCGTAACGACTCCTCAGGTGAGACTTTCAAACTTGATCCGCGGGTCGATGAGCGCATAGGACAAGTCCACGAGGATATTCACGAAGACATAGACCACCGCGCCGACAAGGACAACCCCCTGGATCAGGGGAAAGTCCTTGGCGAGAATCGCGGTGATCGCGAGGCGGCCAAAGCCTTGTCGAGCAAAAACCGTCTCAATTACCACCGCGCCGCCGAGCAGATTGCCAAACTGCAACCCGATGATGGTGACCACCGGGATCAACGCATTGCGGAGCGCGTGGCGCAGGATCACGGCGCGCTCGGACAGACCCTTCGCGCGGGCAGTGAGGACGTATTCCTGCCGGAGAACTTCGAGGAGGTTGGAACGGACAAGGCGCGCCGTGACTGCGGAAAAATTGGTGCCGAGCGCCAGGGCGGGGAGCACGAGATGCTTCCAGCCGCCCACCCCGGTGGAGGGGAACCAGCCGAGCCAGACGGAAAAACTGAGAATGAGCAACAGCCCCACCCAGAAACTGGGCATCGAGACACCGAACAGGCTCACACCCATCAGCGTCGTGTCCAACCAGCTGTTGTGCTTGAGCGCGGCCAGCGTCCCGAGGATGACGCCCATCAGGATTGCCACCACCATCGAGGCGAGCGCTAATGTCAGTGTCGCGGGAAAAACGGTGACGATCTCCGTGAGGACGGGGCGTCGCGTGTGGATGGAGATGCCGAAGTCGCCGCGCACCACGCGGCCGACGTACTTCACGTATTGGAGATAGAGGGGCTGATCGAGGCCCAACTGATGGCGCAGATTCTGGATATCCTGCGCCGAAGCCGGGGATCCCTGCAACATGATCGTCGCGGGATCGCCCGGCAATAGATGGATCATCGCAAAGACCGCGATAGAGACGCCAATCAACACCGGAATCGCCGCAAAGAGCCGTGCGGCCAGAAATCGCATCATCCGCTTCACTCCCCTCGACTGTGATGACGACGCCAGGACCGCATTCCCTCGTCACCAGCCCCTCCACCGGCCCGTGATCACTTCCTTACGCGAGCGAGGTGTCGTAGTAGTACGGATAGGCGTTGGAGTCGAACTGCACGTTCTTGACCTTGGTCTGCGCCACTATCAGCGCGACCTTTTGCTGGATGGGGATGGCGGCCGCCTGTTTCCACAGGATCTCCTGCGCCTGATGGTAGAGATCGGTGCGCTTCTGGCTGTCACTCTCCGCCGCCCCCTGCTCGACAAGTTTGTCGAAGTCCGGGTTGTTGAAGTGGGACCAGTTGAAGCCCGTGGCGATATTCTTCGAATCGTAGGTCGCTTTCAATTGGTCGGGATCGGGGCTCCAGAAGAAGAAGTCGGCGAAGTTCTGTGGCCCCTTATTGTAGGTGCTGAAGACGCTTGGCTGGCTTTCAAACGTGATCTCCATCTCCATGCCCGCCTGCTTATAGGTCCCTTGCATGAGCTCGGCGATGCTCTTGAAATCGTTCGCCGAGTTCGAGACGAAGACGATGTGCAATCGCTGGCCGTTCTTTGCCCGGATCCCATCACCGCCGGGGCTCCAACCCGCCGCGTCGAGAGTTTGTTTCGCCTTCACCAGGTCAAACTTGTAATACCCGTCGAGATCCTTGGCGTAACTGGGTGTCAGGGGATCCATGAGGCTATGGGAGGGCTTGTAGACGCCCTTGTACAGCGTGTTGACGATCGTGTCCTGATCGGTGGCGAGGATACATGCCTGCCGGACGGCGACATCGTCGGTCGGTGGCTTCGCCGTGTTGATCAGGATCATCCGCGGCTGGCCCGGCGTGCCGGTCGTCTGGATGTAGTACTTGTCTTTGTTCTCCTGGTAACGGAGCACATCCTGCGGCCGGACCTCCTCGATCGCCATCACTTCACCGTTATCCAACGCGGCGACCCGGGTCGCCGGCTCGGGAATGATTTTCCACAGGATCTCGTCGAGATAGGGCGCACCTTGATGCGCGAAGATCGGTGCCCCCCATTTATAGTCCGGATTCTTCACCATCGTGAAATGGTCCTGCTTCACATACTCCTTGTACATGAACGGTCCGGTACCGATCGGATGGACGTTGATGTCGTTGCCGAGGTCTTTGTAGGCTTTCGGCGAGACCGGCCGCAAGGACACGACCACGGCAACATACGTCAGGAAGGGCGCGTATGGCTCCTTGAATACGACTTTGACGGTGTTCTTGTCGATCACCTCCGTCTTGCTGTACGGGCCAAGCGTGCTGAGGGCGAGCGACTTGGTCGCGGGGTCGGCGATGCGGTCGTACGAAAATTTGACGGCGTCGGCCGTGAACTCCTCGCCATTGTGAAACTTGACATCCTTGCGCAGATGGAAGGTGTACTCTTTCCCGTCCGGAGAGACCTCCCACGACTCGGCCAATCCCGGATAGAATTTGTCCTCACCCGGCTTTTTCCAGACGAGCGGATCGAAGAGGTGGATCAGGATTCGGCTCGTGGCGGCCAGGCCGGTCGTATGCGGGTCGAGGGTGTCCGGGTCTTGCCAGGCACCGAAGACGAGTCGGCCGCCCTGCTTGGCGGTGCCGGCCGACGGCGTATTTGATCCCGCTGAGGCGTTAGCGGATCCGGCCGTAGCGCTTGGCGGCGGTTGGCTACCCCCACATGCGGCCAGTGCCGCGATTACCGAACCGGACAATCCCAGGGCCATCGCCCGCTTCACGAAGTCGCGGCGTGAAATGCGGCCCTGCACCATGGCATCAACAAGTCGTGCGGTTTCTCGCGTGCTCATTGTGACACCCTCGCTTTCCTGATCCTGTAACGATGAACGACTCACTCGGAATAAACCGTTTCGTTGTCTGTGCCTCCTCCCGCAGCGACCCCCGCGAGAGCCGAGTTAGCAACCGACCCTTCAATTTCGGCACATGATCGTCCCTGATCATGTGCGCACCTTCTCCTCATGATCTTCGGCGTAAGCGACTGGAGAGGCCATCGCCGAGCAAGCTGAAGGCGACCCCGACCAACGCGATGGCAAATCCGGGGAAGAGCGGCAGCCACCACGCCGTGAAGACGAACTCGCGCGATTCCGCGACCATCACCCCCCACTCCGGGTGGGGCGGCTGCACCCCCAAACCTAGGAACCCGAGCGACGCTCCCGATAGGATATTCAGCACCACCGCCGACATCCCGAAGACGAGCGTCGGGCCGATGATGTTCGGCAGCAGATGGCGGACCATAATCCGCGCATTGCTGCACCCCATCGTCCGCGCTGCAGTCACATATTCCAGGTGTTTGGCGACGAGCACCTCGCCGCGGATCAACCGCGCGAACGCGATCCAGCCCACGAGGATCAGCGCATAATAGATGTTGATCGTCCCCGGGCCGAGGATTGCCAGGATCGCGATCAGCAGCACATAGAACGGGAACGCCACCTGGATGTCGACGATCCGCATGAGCAGCGTGTCGATCTTCCCCCCGTAATATCCCGCCACCGAGCCGACCGCCACGCCGATGATCGCGGGGATCAGCGTGCAGACGATCCCCACCGACAGGTCGATCCGAGTCCCGGTGATCACGCGGGAGAGTTGGTCGCGGCCAAACTTGTCCGTCCCGAATGGGTGCGCCAGACTCGGCGGCTGCACCGCCGCTTCGTAGTCGTTTTCGACCGGGTTGTAGGGGTCGGCCAGCGGGCCGAACACCGCCACCAAGATGACCATGGCCACCAGCGCCGTGCCTACGACCAGCGCGCTATTCCTCCGCCAGAGCGGACGGCTGCGGCGCGCGGCGCCTTCGATCACCGGCGGGTGGGTTTCGACGCGCGTTGCAATCGTTGCCATACCCGAACTCCACTCCCTTGTTCGCGGCGATCACGACAGTGATACGCGCGGATCGACGAACGAGTACGCGATGTCGGTCAGCAGATAGACGACCGACACGAGGATGGCATAGATCAGCGTGAATCCCTGCACCACCTGATAATCGCGGCCGAGGATCGCCTGCACGATCATGCTCCCCATGCCGGGCAGGGCGAAGACCGACTCGATGATCACCGACCCGCCCACCAGATAGCCGATGTAGAGCCCGAACAGGGTCACCGTCGAGATCATCGCGTTGCGCAGCACATGGCCGAGCATCACCCGTCGGGCGTCCAGCCCCTTCGCCCGGGCGACGAGCACATGCTCCGCGTCCATCATCGTCAGGAGCGAGTCTCGCAGGTTGCGTGTCAGCACCGCCGCAACATGCAGCGCCAAGGTCAGGGCGGGTAGGAAGAGATAGTAGGGCCAATCCCGCGGCGACTTGCCCGCGCCGCCCACCGGGAAGACGTGGACCTTCACGCCGAGCAGGATCAGCAGCAGGATGCCGATCCAGAACCCGGGCGTGGCGATCATCGTCATGGAGAACGCGCGCACCAGCTGGTCCGCCCAGCCCCCCTTCTTCAGCGCCGCGAGCAACGCGAGGGGCAGGGTCATCAGGAGCGCGAGCAGCATCGCGTACGCGACGAGGAAAAGGGTCATCGGCAGCCGCTGGCGCACCAGGTCGAGCACCGGCACCCGGACGAGCAGTGAGGTGCCGAGATCCCCGTGCGCGAGGTTGATCACGTAGATGCCGAGTTGCGCGATCAGCGGCTTGTCCAGCCCGAGATGCTGGTGCAGCTCCCGCACCCGCTCCGGCGTCGCATTTACCCCCAGCATCGTCACCGCCGGATCCCCCGGGATCAGGCGGATCATCAGGAAGACGAGGAGGACCAGCACGACGATTGTCGGGATCATCTGCAAGACTCGTTGGAAGATTCGCGCACGCTGCCCCATGATTCCCTGCGCCTATCGCTACTGCGGGGGCGTCCCCCGCGTCCCATCCGCCTACTTACCGAGCCAGACGTCCCGGTAGAGCGGTACGCCGAGCGGTGTCCGGAAGAAGCCCTTCACATTCGGGCTGAGGTAGTTGACGGATGGCGTGTAGTTGAGCGTGATCGTCCCGCCCACCTGATCGTTGTAGATCCCCTGCAGCTCGGTGTACATTTGACGGCGCTTGTTCGGGTCCAGCTCCTGGGATGCGGCCGTCGCCAGGTCCGTCGCGTGCTGGTCGGGCATCCATGCGGTGTTCATGCGCGGGTCGACACAGAAGAAGACCACATGCTGCTCCGGGTCGAGGATGCCGTTCGTCCACTGGTAGCCGGAGATCGCCTCGTAGCTCCCCTTGTACCAGCCGTCCGACAGCGTCGAACCCTCCACCTCCGCGATCGTCAGATGGATGCCGATCTTGTCCCACATGTCCTTGGCGATCGTCGCGTTGTCCCGCCCGATCTGGCTGCCGCTCGTCAGTTGCAGCTTCGCCCCCGAATGCCCGTTCGGGTATTTCGACTGCGCAATCAGCTGCTTCGCTTTATCGAGGTCGTATGGCAGCGTCGCGTTCGGATCCCAGTAGAGTTCGTCCTTCGCGAAGAAGGAGTTGCCGATCGTCGCCTTGCCCGCCGTCGCCCGGTCCACGAAGACCTTGCGGTCGAGCGCGAGGCTCATCGCCTGACGGACCTTGACGTCGTCGAACGGCGGCTTGTCCAGCCGCAGGACCATGAAATTCACCTGCTGTTGCGGGAACGTCAGCAACTGGCCCCGCGCGTCCTTCTCGAGGGTCGGGATCTGACTCCACGGGATCCCTTCGGAGCCGTTCAGGCTGCCCGCCTGCACCTGCAACACCTGCGTCGTGGACTCGGCCACCTGCTTGAAGAGGAGTTGGTCCAGATATGGCTGCGACTTGCCGTCGACGCCCATCTGCCACCAGTTCGGGTTCTTGTTCAGCGTCAGGTGATCGTTGACGACCCATTCCTGCACCATGAACGGCCCCGTGCCGATCGGCTTCATGAACTCGTTGGTGCCGACCTTGTCGATCTCCGGTTGCGGGAAGATTGCATTCGAGTTAAAAGCCAGCCGCGCGAGGAAGCTCGCCACCTTCTTGTTGAGCACGATGTTGACCGTGGCGTCGTCCACCTTGTCGATGCTCGTCGCTTCCGCGAGCATCCACTTGTTGCTGCCGTTATTCTTGGCGCGCGTCAGCGATGCGATCACGTCCTCCGGGGTCACGGGGGCGCCATTGTGGAACTTCACGCCGGGGCGGAGATGGAAGGAATAGGTCAAGCCATCGTCACTCACGGTCCATTTGTCCGCAACGGCGGCCTCAATCGTCGACTCGCGACTGTTGCGGACCAGCCCCTCGACGATCTGGGCAAGGACGAGTTGGTCCGTGCGCGCCTGGCTCCAGACGGGATCAAGTTTCGTGGGGATCAACGTATAAGCCCATGTCAGTGTGCCGCCACGCTGAATCTGGGCGGCAGTCCCGGTCGGAGGGATTGCTGCGGCTGCGACTGCCGGCGCGGTTGCGACCGCAGAGCCGCTCGCGGCCGCCGCCCGCGTCGGGCTGGTCGCCGGGGCGCTCGCATTCGTAGTCGCATTCGTGTTGGATGCCGACGTGGCAGTCGGGCTACTTCCACCGCCGCATGCGGCCAGCACCGAGGCGAGTGCTGTGGTGCCCCCGGCGATTGCGATCGTACGCAGAGCCTGCCGACGAGTGAGTGTGTGCGACTGAGATCGCTCAAGACTGCGAGCGACCGAGGAGGTTGTCGAACTCATGGCTGCTACCCCTTTTTTGTGTGCGCAATGCGGTGCGCGCAACACGGACTGGCCAACCGGCCCCGTCTCAACACGATCAGCACTGTGCAGTCATCCGATCCCCTCACCGGCATGCAACATCTGCTCCCAGTTGAAGGCGAGTTTGGATACCTTAACGACATGCACGGTGCGCATCTGGGTAATCCCGCAGACCTGCGCGAGCCGCGTGATGAAGTCGCGCAGGTGCTCTTCGGACGGGAACATCCCCTCCATAATGAGATCGCAATGTCCGGTCACCATACCGACCCAGCGTACTTCGTCCAATGCCGCCACCGCCTCGGCCACCGCCTCGAGCTTGGCCGGCTCGACGCAAAGCTCCGTCAAGGTGTGGACGGGAAGGCCGATCTTTGCGCTATTCGCGAAGACACCGATTCTGATGACACGCTCGCGAACCAGTCGCTCAATCCGGCGCGCGACGGTGGTACGTGGCACTTCAAGGGCGAGAGCAATTTCGCTCGTCGGCTTGCGACCATCGTCCTGCAACGCGGAAATAATCCGCAGATCGAGCTCGTCGAGGGCGAACCCATTGCTCGTCGTGGCGCCACCTCCTGTGCGAGATGCGAGAAGGCACAAATGGTCGGGACGACTGCATTCTACCGCCTAATGGGTGAATCGTCAATTATTAGCGCACAAAGCGGGCTAAATGCCCATATTTTTTCTTCGTTGCTTCACCAAAATACCGAGGTGGACGGCATTCGGTCGGCGAAAAGCCCAGGCGCACGATCATCGTTCTTCGCCGACCCGGCCCTTTCCGGTTCGTTCGTCGGCAGCGGCTTGGGGAAGAACTGGCTTCGGAATCGCATAAAACCTGCGATAATGATCGTTATCACAAGAAAACGACGAAGGGACGCTTGCAGCGCTTGATCGCGTCGGCTATGCTCCGCCTCGGTGTTTTTATCGTTATCACAGGAATGACGAAAAGGCGGGTGAGATGGACGAGGGTGCAACGATCCCGGTGCCGCTCCAATCGCTCGTGCGCGACTTCCTCGCTGATCTCCGCAACGCTGATCGTTCGCCGCATACGATCCGTGCATACAAAGGCGACCTGTGGCGCTATTGTACCTTCTGCGCCGATGCAGCATCGCCAATCTCGGTCGAGACGTTGCGCGCCTTCTTCGCCTCGCGCGCCGACCGTGCTCCTACCACCCGCGCCCGCACCCAGGCCGCCCTCGCCAGTTTTTTCGCCTGGGCCTATCGCGGGGGACATATCGTCGCCGACCCGATGGCGAAGCTCGATCGAGTGCGGCTGGCGCCGCCGCCGCCGCGCGGGGTGGGGGAGGGAAACGTGGGCAAGGTGCTCACCGCGATTCCCGCGACGCAGCCGCGCGACCGGCTCCTCTTCCGACTGATTGCCGAGACGGGGCTCCGCATCTCCGAGGCGCTTGGATTGTATGTGGAGGACCTCGACCTCACCCTTGACGACGAGCACCTGCGCGTGAAGGGGAAGGGTGGGCGGCACCGGACGCTGCTGCTCGACGATCCGGCGCTCGTGCGGCAGTTGCGGACCTATCTGCGTAAGGCGGGGTATCAACACGGACCGCTCTTCCGGGCGGCGAAGAACGGGACGGGCGGGCCGCTGGCATACCAGAGCGTCCAGGTACGCTGGGCGGGGTACTGCCGGAAGGCGGGCGTGGCCTGCACGCTGCACCAGCTACGGCACACGCATGCGACGGCGCTCGTAAACGACGGGGTGAGCTTGGCGACGATTCGCAAGCGACTGGGGCATAAGAATCTGCAGACGACCCTGCGGTACGCCGAGCAGTCGGACGCCGCAGCGGATGCCGAACTGCGGGACAGGCGACGGCAGAAGCAGCGTCAGTGAGCAGGGTGTCAGCGAACGGCGCCGATACGCACTTGGAGAGTCGAATGACGACAAGAGGACATCGCGACGATCTCCGACCCATCGTCCGTCGCGATGAGCGTGGCCCCGGACCGCACATCCCTGCCGGCACTCAAAATACATCGAGTCCGTGATTGGATGCCGGGAAGCGTAGTGGGTGCGCGATCGACGCGCGACACCGTTAATTTCGGGAGCACAATTCCGAAGTGACCGGCGGCATTACCGATGCACCGCGATCGTGCAGGCGTTTCAGTCCCGCCGATGTCGGCGCGAGGTGTTGCACCTCGGCGAATACCGCGAATTCCAGGCCATCGCTGGTAGAAGCACGGAGGACGACGACGGTGATGTCCGTCAGGTACTCGAGAAAGGGCTTGTCCATCTCCAAGAGCGCGATGATCGCGGTGTCGCCGTTCCTCTCTCCCTGTGTTCGCACGACCTCCTGCACTTGCTCGGCGCGGAACGCCCCAAAAAGAGGAGTTCCAGTGTGCGGAAGGACAAAGACGTCTTTGGCCCGCTTCTTTGGCAGCCGCCGCGTGGCATCCTGCTTGGAAAGAAGCCGCTCCCCGAGCGGATCATAGTGGAGATCGAACCATCGCTTCTGCGGAGCGGCCGTGGGAATCTTCGTCGCGATCCATGCCCTTCCGTTTTCAGTGAGCTCTAAGCTCGACTTTCCCCATTTGGCATGAGATGAAGCGACAGAGTATGCTCGGTACCACTCGACCAAGAGGAGGTCCCGATGCATACCCTGCCGCCCGCGATGATACTGCTGCTGCGCCCCTTCGCACCACTCTTCTCCAAA
>JBBRLR010000028.1:0-46105 GCA_038231255.1 Thermomicrobiales bacterium
GACGCTCCCGGATCGCCCTCGTACGATGCATGGACACGCGATCGAGTGTCGGATTACGGCGGAAGACCCGGACCGGGGTTTCGCCCCGTCGGTCGGCACGATCACCACCTATCTACCGCCCGGTGGCCCCGGCGTGCGTGTGGACAGCCACCTCTACGCCGGGTATCGCGTCCCGCCTTTCTACGACTCGCTGCTGGGCAAAGTAATCGTCCTGGCCGAAACGCGGGAAGAGGCGATGGATCGGATGCGGCGCGCACTCGAAGAAACGATCATCGGTGGCATTGCCACGACTGTGCCGTTCCACCTCCGCATTTTGCGCGACGCCCGGTTCCGGCGTGGCGAGGTCCACACCCGGTTCGTCGAGCAGATGTTGAGCGGCGACGGTTCTTGACGGTAGCGTAGGCTTCAGCCTGCGTCCCAGCCCGTAGCGTTGGCTTTCCAGCCCGCGCTAGTGATAGAGACGCAGGCTGAAGCCTACGCTACTGAGAGATTTGAAATGCACGACACAGTGGGAGAACAACTCGGTAGGGTGATCGTCGCGCAGAGTGTGCTCGCGGCGGTCGTCGAGATGACGGCGCTGAAGGTGCCGGGCGTCGTGCGAACCGCGCCGTACGGACGGCGAACGGTGCATGTGCGGGTGGAAGGGAACGCCGTCCATGCCGACATTGGCATCATCATTGCGGCGGGTGAACAGGTCGCGGATGTGAGCGCGGTCGTGCGGCGGCAGATCGCGGCGGCGATTGAGCGATTGCTCGGCATGGAGGCGAAGGAAGTGAATGTCTTTGTCCGCGATGTCGAGGGCGCATTGGTGCCGCCGCAGGCCGACCGCGCGCCGGGAAGGGATACCGAAGGATGACACGTTCAACGATTGAGGAGCCGTTGCTGCTTTTGAGCGACGAGGATATGGATACGGAAACAGAAACGGAAACGACCGTGCCGGTCGAGTCGGACGAGTTGCCTCGCCCCCGGCGGAAACGCGCGGGGAGCGATCAGTTCGGCCAGAAACAGCGCAAGGCGCGCGAGGGCGCGTTGCAGGTACTGTTTGAGGTGGACCTCGTCGGGCACGATGTCGAGGATGTCCGCGCTAGGCAGTTCGATCAAATGCTGCTGGCCGACGGGTTCCGCGACTATGCGGAGCGGCTCGTGGACGGCGTGCTGGGGCATCGGGACGAAGTGGACGGCCTGATCGCCGCCACCGCGCCCGCGTGGCCGATCGCGCAGTTGCCGCGCGTAGATCTGAATATCCTCCGCCTCGCCCTGTGCGAGTTGCTGTACAGCACCGACGTGCCGGTGGGCGCGGTGATCAATGAGGCGGTGGAACTGGCGAAGCGGTACGGCAGCGAGAACTCCGGCAAGTTCATTAACGGCACGCTCGGCACTGTCGCGGGACGGATCGCGGCGGGCGAGCTGACGCGCGAAACCGGATGAAACACAACCAAAAGGCGCACACGTACGTATGCTATACTGGGAAAGTGAGTGCGCCCTGGGGCGTGCCACCGTGTGATGAAGGATGTTAGTGGAGGAGCGCGGGGTGTCCACTTCTACGATCTATGATCGGTTGAAGGGTATCGTCACGGAGCAGCTGGGCGTGGATGAAGAAGAGATCACGCCGGAAGCATCGTTCGTGGACGATCTCAATGCAGACTCGCTCGACCTGGTCGAGTTAATCATGTCATTGGAAGAAGAGTTCGGCCTGGAAATCTCGGATGAAGATGCGGAAAAGATGCTCACCGTCGGTGATGCCACCAGCTACATCGAGGAGCACCAGAACTAGCACTATCCTGCGTGGCGACCGACTCGGCAGGGAATGAGGACATCGTAATGGCGAATATTTCCGTCCGGCCGCCACGGCTTCCAAATCCGCTCCGCAATCTGAACCCACTTCGCGCCGTCCGCAGAAGCCCGAAGAAGCCGAAGCCGGACGCGGATATGATGACGCTCCAGGAACACCTGATCGAGTTCCGGGGGCGCCTCGTCAAGTCTATCCTCGCCATCTTCGCGGGGATGATTGTCGGCTTCATCTTCGCCGGGCGCGTCTTTAACCATATGTTGCACATCATAAAAAGCGTTAATCCGGACAGCGTAATCATAACGACAGAAGCCACCGAAGGCTTCATGACGTACTTCAAAATCGCGCTGTATATCGGTATCGTCGTTTCCTCACCGATCCTCTTTTATCAGATTGTCCGGTTCATGGCGCCCGGTCTCCTGCCGCATGAACTGAAGTATTTGCTCTGGGGTATCCCGCTCGCATCAGCGCTCTTCATTTCTGGCGTGTTCTTCGCAAACATCGTTGTCATTCCCTCATTCCTTAAATTCCTCGTCAGTTTTTCGTTCGGTTTCCTTGGCAACTTTACGGTGACATCGAACAACTTTTTGACGTTTTTTATCAAGATTTCTTTCGGTATGGGGCTGATATTCCAATTGCCCGCGCTCCTTTTCTTGCTATCGAAGATTCGTGTCGTCAATATTGACAAGTTGCGGCGCTGGCGCCGATATGCCTTCTTGGTTTGCACGATCGTCGGCGCCGCCATTTCACCGACACCGGACCCTTTCAATATGATGCTCGTCGCATTGCCGATGTACGCGCTCTATGAGGTTGGCACTATTACAAGCTACTTCGCGCTCCCGCACGGCGAGCGTGGTCGCTTCTGGCGCCGTCCGAAACTGGCAGCGTAGCGCGGGGAAGCAGACAGCAGGCAGAAAAATACAACGCGCGGCGTTAGAAATGAGACGCCGCGCGTTTTTGTTTATTGCTGGGGGACGGGGAGGACGGTTCGAGCACCGCCCCTAGGATGTGGTAAGGAGTCGGGTGCGTCGCTTTCCATTGGATGCGCTCCAGCGACGTTTAATCACCCGCCGCGTGCTGGCCGCTGGCGACGGAGCGCCGGAGCCATTCGGTCGGTTCGATCAGGGCAACGAGGGTGGTTTCGGGGAGGGCGGCGTGGCATTCCCAGCAGATCAGTTCGTAGATCGTCCGGTCTGCAATGACTTCCTTGTGCACCGATGCCGCGCATTCACAGCCGCAGAACGGGCAGGCGACGACCGGGACGCGCTCTTTCGGCGGCGTCGTGCGCAGAAGCGCGGGTGCGGCAGCCGCGTCGCGCAGATCGTCGTCGCGCTTTATCATGCGGCTGACGTAGACGATGAAGATGAAGAAGAGCGCCTTCATCACCATCGTCGCGATGAAAATGTCCAGCAGCGTGATTTTGGTGGCGAGGATGATCGGCATGGCGTGCCTCGGCTGCGACGAAAATAGCTGGCGGTGCGCCCGATGACGCCCCTGTGGTCCGACCCCGAAACGAGAAACTCTTCCCCGAAACCATACCACGCACGCCGCGGTTATTCACCCCCGCGACCGCCGGGAGGGCGGAGCGATCCTTGCTGCACGAGGTGTTCGAGGCTGACCGGCTCGACCCGCAGCGTCCGCTCGCCCCGGTACGTCACCATGCCGGGGCCTGCGCCCGCGATCTTTCGCACCTGCCTGCGCGGCGCGAAATCCACCTCGACGTGGCCTGCCGTGCGCGCGCTACTGTAATAGGCCGCCAACCGTGCCGCCATTTCGATGATACGCGTGTCGTCCGCCGCGTGCGCCACATGCTCCGCGCTCCACTGGACGATGACGTGCGCGCCGCCGACGCCCCGCGCGTGGAGCCAAGTGTCCTCCGGATGGGAGAGCGCGAAGGTGACCTGCTCATTCTGCGGCCCGCTCCGACCGACGAGGAGGCGGTGGCCGGCCAGGGTTGTATAAGCGCGCGGGCGCCGCACGGCGGGCGGTCGTGGCCGGCCCCGCTGCGGCTTCGCCGGTGCCGTCGCGCGCGTTCCAGCATATTCGTGCAACTCCCGTTCGAGCGTGACGAGATCATCGAAGGCGGTCGCGGTTTCGACAAGGGCAGACATCTGACCGAGATAGGCGCGTTCGGTCTCCGCCCGCACCACCCGCTCCGGCACGCCCTCGGTGGCCCGTTGGGCTTTGCGGTACTGCGCGAAATATCGCTGCGCGTTCTCGGACGGCGAGAGCGCGGGATCGAGAGCAATCGTCAGGCCGTCGTCGGTCTGCAGCGTCGTCTGCCGGGATGCGATGGCGTAGGCGTGGGCGTAGATCGCCTCGCCCCTGCGCCGGTTCAACTCGGCATCTTCCGCGCGCTTCAGTTCGCCTCGGAGGGCGGCGAGGCGGGTGTCAATCCGTGCCGCCGCGCTGGCAATCGCCTGCACGAGGCGGTTGCGCCGCTCGCCATGTGCGGTCGCGCGGTCGGTTTCCGCAAAAAACCTCGCAGTGATCGCGGAGATTGAAGCGTCTTCCTCGGCGGTCGTTTCCGGGATCGCGGCGACGGATGTCAGCGGGAATGGCGAGAAGGCGACGGGCATATCATCGCGCAGATACAAGACGGGGCGCCACGTGCCATCCCGCATCGGCCGGAGGAGATCGCGCAGCGCGGCGATGAGCCGGTCGGGGTCGCAGGCCGTAGCGGGCGTGTCCGCACGGCCCGTGGCTCGAAAGGCGAGTTCACGCGCGACTTGCGGGCTGATGCCGCCCAGCGATCCGACAAGGGTGGAGGCGAGGCTCGTCTTCTCGCCCGCGAGCAGGCAGCGGTGCCGTATCTGCCCCGGTGTGATCGCCGATGGGTCGGTCTTCTCCTGTGGTGGCGGTGACGCGTACGGCAGGTGCGGCAAGATCGGGCGGACGCGGCTCGTTGTGGGCGGCACGCGTTTGAGCGCATCGAGGATCACGCCGTTCGCGCCGACCAGCACGGCGTTCGAGTGGCGGCCCATGATCTCGACGATGAGCGCCGTTTCGTCCAGCGTCCAACCGGGCGGCAGTGTGCCGGGTTCGTCGTCTTCGTCTCCCGCATCGTCGTCGTCCGGCGGCTCGTCGCGCTCCTTGACGGGCGGATGCGCCTTGACGATACTCAGCGCCAACGTCCGCTCGAAGGCGGGCTGCGCCAGTCCGACGATCCGTCCCCCGCGCAGATGTTTGCGGATGAGGAGGAGGAACGGCGTGACACGCGCGGCGTCCGCAGTCAGGCGTTGCGGGACGAGGTGGACGCGCGCGGTCTGCGGGTGATCGCTGATGAGTAGTTGGTGACGCGTGCCGCGCGCGAAGATTTCTAGGACGAGGGTGCGTTCGTCCGCGAGGCCGACGCGCTGGACGCGACCGCCGATAATGGTCGTTTGTAGTTCATCGGCGACGGCGCGCATCGTCAGCGCATCGAACACTCGGTCATCCTTTCCGGCGCTTCATGCGTACAGTGAAGTGTACACCGTATATGAGGGCTTCGCGGAGGAGCAGCGGGCGGTTGGCGACGGAACTGATCCATATTGGCTTTGGCCATCTCGTGGCGATGAATCGGGTCGTCGCGATTGTCGCGCCCGAGAGTGCGCCCCTGAAACGGGTGATGAAAGAAGCGCGGGACGGTGGGACGCTGATTGATGCGACCTCCGGGCGGCGCACGAAATCGCTCTTGTATCTGGACAATGGCATGGTGCTGGCGGCCGCGCTCGGCCCCGAAACGATCGCTGGTCGGCTCGGTGGGTGGCGGCAGGGGCGGATGCCGCTGGCGGGGCCGGACGATGAACCGGCAGACCCGACCGAGCATGGCACGCCATCGAACCGGAGGAAGGCGGAGGACGGATGACGACTGGCAGCCAGGAAGGCATGAATGAGCGCGCGGACGAATTGATTGACGCCTTGCGCAATGCCGCCCGCCCGCTTTTGATCGTCATTTCCGGGCCATCGGGCGTCGGCAAGGACACGGTGATCGAGCGCATGCGGGAAGTGATGCCCGATTGCTACTATGCCGTCACCACGACGACGCGCGAACGCCGTCCCGGCGAGATCAACGGCGTCCATTACCACTTCTTCGCGTCGGAAGACTTCCAGCGCGATGTCGAGGCGGGCGAATTTTTGGAGCACGCGACGGTCTACGGCAATTTCTACGGCGTGCCGAGAGCGAAAGTGCGGCAGGCGCTCCGGCAGGGCAAAGATGTCGTCATCAAGGTAGACCCGCAAGGGGCCGCGACGATCCGCCACCTCGCGCCGGAAGCACTGATGATCTTCCTCCTGCCCCCGGATATGGGCGAACTCTCCCGCCGTCTCCGCTCCCGCAAGACGGACGACCCGCTTGCCCTTTCCCGCCGCATCAACATTGCCAGCCGCGAGATCGCGACCAGCGAACTGTTCGATTACTTCGTCATCAACGAGTCCGAGCAGATTGATCGCGCGGTCGAGCAGATTCAGCAGATCGTCACCGTCGAGAAACAGCGCATCCATCCGCGCGAGGTGGATTTGTGAACAAGGGGGCCAGGGGTTAGGTCTTCCCCGCCCGAAACACCAACCGCCAATGCGGAATCCCCACAACAAACTCCCCAGCGGTGGCCGGAACTGGCGTATCGGCGGCCACGGCAGTGACAGTGTAATCGTGTGCATACGGCGCACTGTGCGATTCCCATTCTGCGAAAATGTCGCTCAACCATTTCCCGGTGCGTGGATCGCCATAGGTCAGAGTGCTCATGCCCGCAGAGCCGTCCATGGACTCGGACTGGCGAATGACCGAACCACCGCCCGACGTGAGATCAAAAATACCGTAGCCGTGGCCAACAAAACCGTATCGCGAGTCATCGGACGACACGAAGACAAAGGTCCGCTGCTGTTGCGCGTCCGAGAGTGCGAGGGCGAACACGGAGAACCAACCCTTCCGAACGCCCGGTCTCACGCGCGGATTGGGCGGAGTTTCGAGCAGTGCGACGATGCGCCCCGCGTTGTGCGCGGCGGCATTGGTCATTATCAGGCGGAGGCCGGGGGCGGCGGTGATCGTCCGCGTCCCGGTCGCGGCGTCGCCCATGCTGCCGCGCAACGGCATGAAACTGCAGGGATAGAGGGAACGGCTTTGGAGCACATCGCCCTGCTTGACGAAGGCGATGGAGAACTGCGCCGGGCCGATGCTGAGCGGCAGTACGAGTATGCCGCCGGGATTCAGTTGTGCGAACCATGCCGGGGCAATGTCCCCGGCGTTGACGGTGAGGATGATACGGTCGTACGGTGCGTTCGATGCGTAGCCCGCCGCGCCGTCGCCGGTAATGACGGTTATATCCGTGATGCCTACCGACGCGAGGTGCGCGCGGGCGGTGTCCGTGATGTCCGCGTCAATGTCCACGGACGTCACACGCCCGGTCGGGCCGACAAGTGTGCGGAGCAGGGCGGCATTGTAGCCGGTGCCCGCGCCGATTTCCAGGACGTTCATCCCCGGTTCGAGCGCCAATTGTTCGAGCATTTCGGCGACCATCGCGGGCTGCGAGGCGCTGGAGATCGAAACGTTGCCCGCGAACTTCGTCGCAATTGCATCGTTCGCGTAGGCGCGTTCCAGTGGCTCATTCGGGAGGAACGCATGGCGCGGAATGACCAGCATCGCGTCGCGAACCGCCGCGTCGTGCAGCACGCCGTCGCGTTCGAGTCGGGCGATCAGCGCGGCCCGGCGCGTGGTCGCTTCGTCCGGTTCGGGTTTCGATTCCGATTCCATCGCGCGGTCTCCCTATTCCGCGACCGCCGCGCGCTCCGCCGCGTGCTCCGCCGTTTCGGCATCCTCGTCGCTGTCCGGGGCATTCGGGTCGCGCGGCGGCACGTACCGTAATTGGGCGTCGGAATTCTCCATATAATCGGTGAACATCTTCCCTTCGAGGTGGTCAATCTCATGCTGGAGGACGCGCGCGAGGAAGCCATCGGCGGTGATCTGGATCTCCTGATCCTGCATGTCGTAGGCCCGGACAACGACCGAGACATCGCGTTCCACCGGCCCATACATGTTGCGGAGCGACAGGCAGCCCTCTTCGTCCTCCTCCTTGCCGCCACGCCGCCGCACGATCCGCGGGTTGTAGAGCGCCATCTGGAAGCCGGGATCGCCTTCTTCAAGGGAGTCGGGCGGGATGTCCACCACGATCAAGCGGAGCGGCACGCCGACCTGCGGCGCGGCGAGGCCGACGCCGACGCCGACCACCGTCTCAACCATGTCGCGGGCCAATTGCATCGTCTCCTCGTCCATCCGGTTGATCTTCCGCGCCCGCGAGCGCAGGATCGCATCGCCCTCCGGTGTGTTGATTTGTAGTATCTCGCGCTTCGCCATTCGTCTCCTATCCTCCCATTTCGCCCGATGATAACACCAGATGGGGGAAACCTCACCCCCAGCCCCCTCCATTGCGATGGAGAGGGCTGGGGGTGAGGTTTATCCCGCATTGCAATGAGTGAAACGAAGCATGAACCGCAGTTTCGCCTTGACACTCGAAAGTCGCGAAACGTATGATGGTCGTGGAACGGTTTCACCGATGGGGAAGGGATGGCCGCGATGCGAATTGAGATGCTGTTGAGCCTGGCATGGCTGGGATTTTGGTGCATTTTCTTTCCGCGCGTTTCACGCCCTTTCGGCCTGCAACCGCCCCAACGACTATTTCTCCAAGCAGGTGTCCCGGGTGCGTATACACAAACCAATACAAAAGGGGGACACGAAGGGATGATTTCAAATGGGATTCGTCGCGGGATTGGTGGGCCTGATTATCGGGCTTGCTATCGGAGCGGCGGTGGCCTGGCAGGTTTCTTCGCGCATCAAAGATACGAGAGCGCGCGACGAACGGGCACAAGCCCAGGCCGACGCCGAACGGATTATCGAAGCAGCGAAGGCGCAAGAACGGGAACTGACCCTTTCCGCCAAAGATGACGCGCTACGCCTTCGCGAGGAGATCGAGCGCGAGCAGAAGGAGCAGCGCGCCAATATCCAGCGGCAGGAACGCCGCATTCAGCAGAAAGAGGAAACGCTCGACCGTAAATCCGCTCAGATTGAAAAGCGCGATCAAGACCTTGATCTCCGCCAGGAAGAAGTGGCCGCGATCCGCGTCGAGGCGGAAACCCTTCGTGGTCGGCAACTCACGGAACTCGAACGCGTCTCGAACCTGACGCGCGATGAGGCGCGCGGTATCCTGCTTGCCTCTATCGAGGAGGAAGTGCGCGACGCCGCGAACCGCCGCACGCGCGAGATCGAGGCCGAAGTCAAGGAAGACGCGGATCGCCGTGCGCGCGAAATCCTCATGATCGCGATTCAGCGGTGCGCGCCCGACTACGTCGCCGAAGGTCTCGTCACCGTCGTACCGCTCCCGTCGGACGACATGAAGGGGCGGATCATCGGGCGCGAGGGCCGCAACATCCGCGCGCTCGAACAGGCGCTCGGCGTGGACCTCATTATTGACGACACGCCCGAAACGATCATGGTCTCGTCGTTCGACCCGGTGCGCCGCGAAACAGCGCGGCGCGTGCTCGCGAAGTTGCTGCAGGACGGTCGTATCCATCCGACGCGCATCGAGGAAGTGACCGAGCGCGTCACGTCGGAGATGGATGAGGTGATCAAAGAGGAGGGTGAGCGCGTCGCGTACGAGGCGGGCGTCGCGGGCCTCCACCCCGAACTGATCCGGCTGATGGGTCGGCTGAAATTCCGCACCAGTTACGGCCAGAATGTCCTCCAGCACTCGCTGGAAGCCTCGATCATCGCGGCAGGCATTGCCGCTGAAATCGGCGCTGACATCAATGTCGCAAAGACGGCAGGGTTCCTGCACGACATCGGCAAGGCAGTGGACCACGAGGTTGAGGGGCCGCACGCCCTGATCGGCGCGGAGATTGCCCAGCGGCTCGGTCGCTCGTCGCGAATCGTGCACGCGATCGCGGCGCATCACGGCGAGGTCCAGCCGGAGACGGTCGAGGCGTTCATCGTCGCGACGGCGGACGCGATTTCGGGCGGACGGCCCGGCGCGCGGCGCGAGATGGTAGATTTGTATATCAAGCGGCTCGAAGCGCTAGAAGGGATCGCGAACTCGTTCCCCGGCGTGGAACGCTCCTTCGCCATCCAGGCGGGCCGCGAAATCCGCATCGCTGTCAAGCCGGATGTCGTGGATGATCTGACGGCGATGCGTCTCGCGCGCGATGTCGTCAAGAAGATCGAGGAGACGATGGAGTATCCGGGCCAGATCAAGGTAACGGTCATTCGAGAGATGCGAGTCGTGGATTATGCCCGCTGATCACGGCCTCGGCTTCGTCCCGTCGGCATCGCGGCCGGCCCCATCCCAACCGGGGGAAGGGTCGGCCGTCTTGCGGTTTCTGGTCGTCGGCGACATCTTCGGTCAGCCGGGGCGGCAGGCCGCCGCACGGCTCATTCCAACGATCCGCAAGGAGCGCGCGATTGATTGCGTGATCGCAAACGGTGAGAACGCGGCGGGCGGGCGCGGCCTGACCCGCGCGACGGCGGAAGAACTTTTCCGCGCCGGGATTGATGTGCTCACGCTCGGCAATCACACCTGGTCGCAGCGGGAGATGATCACCGTCCTAAGGGACGAGCAGATCTCGATTGTCCGACCGCTGAATTACCCGCCGGGCGTGCCCGGTCGGGGATTCATGGATGTGGATGTACGCGGCGTGCAGGTGCGCGTCGTCAGCCTGATGGGCCGGGTCTTTTTGGCGGAAAACCTCGACGATCCCTTCCGGGCGGCGGACACCCTGCTCCGAAATACATCTGACGATGCGGTCGTGCTCGTTGATTTCCATGCCGAGGCGACGAGTGAGAAAGTGGCGATGGGGTGGCATCTGGATGGGCGGGTGGCGGCTGTCTTTGGCACACACACACATATCCCGACAGCGGACGCGCGGATTCTGCCACGTGGCACGGCGTTTGTCACTGATCTCGGCATGGTCGGGCCGCAACATTCGATCATCGGCAGCGAGGTGGAGCCGATACTCCACCGCTTCCTGACCGGCATGCCGGTCAGGATGGAAGTGGCGGGTGGCCCGATCACCTTCAATGCCGTTATTATCGAGGTGGACCGCCGGACCCGGCGCGGGCGGGGTATCTGGCGGCGGGACATCTGGGATGTGGACCTGTAGCGCGCTCGTGGCCGCAATTATGCCACACCGGGTAGGCTGAAGGGACGGATCTTCGGGAAGGGTAGAGGAGGAGCATGGACCGGATACTGCGTGGGTTGCGAATCGGGTCGGATGCGACATTTCCGCCCGATGCGTCGGCCAATCAGGAGGAAACAGTGATGCAAACTGCACCACCCGCACACGAGTCGGCCCCCGAGGACGAACCAACCACCCCCTCTGTTGCGGCGGGCGAGGGGCGCAGCGGCGTTTTGAAGGTGTCTGCTCGCTCCCGACCGAGTGCGGTTGCGGGTGCGATTGCCGGGGTGGTCCGCGAGGCGGGCCGGGCGGAAGTCCAGGCAATCGGCGCGGGCGCCGTCAACCAGGCGGTCAAGGCCGTCGCGATTGCGCGCGATTACCTTGCCGAGACGGGCATCAACGCGGTCTGTTTGCCCTCCTTCATTGATGTCGTCATTGACGATGAGGACCGCACGGCGCTGCAATTGATCGTCGAGCCTCGATAGCGAGGCATGTTACGGCGGGGATGTCCGCGCCGCCCCGCGAGGCAAAGGAGTGTGTCGGTTGATGGCTCAGGCAGGGCAACTCCCCGCATCGTCCTTTCCGATTGAGTTGCACTGCCATTCCACGGCCTCCGATGGGACATATCACCCCGCGCGCGTCGTCGCGATGGCGGCGGCCCAAGGGGTGCGCGTCCTCGCGCTCACCGATCATGACACGACAGCGGGCATCGCCGAAGCAGTCGTGGCGGCGGCGGGTTTCGGTATGACACTCATACCCGGCGTGGAATTGACTTGCTCCGTTGATCGCGGCGAGGTTCACCTGCTCGGTTATTTCGTCGCAGTCGGCAACGATGCGTTCCAAGCGCGGTTGGCGACGTTCCGCGACGGGCGCGACGCGCGCGGGCAGGCGATTGTCGAGAAACTGAACGCGCTCGGCATCCCCGTTCGCTGGGAGCGCGTGAAAGAAATTGCCGGTAATGGCGCGGTCGGGCGGCCGCATGTGGGCCGCGCACTGATTGAAGTCGGCGCGGCAGCGGACATTGACGACGCCTTTGACCGCTATCTCGGTCGCGGTCGCCTCGCACACGTCGAGCGGCAGCAGTTATTGCCTGCGGACGCGGTGCAACTCGTCCGCGCGGCGGGCGGCGTTCCCGTCCTTGCGCATCCCCTCAGCGTCGCGAATCTCGAAGCGACAGTAGACGAGATGATCCCGTCGGGTCTGCTCGGCATCGAGGCATACTACGGCGCGTACACGCCCGACGAACGCGCCGCGTTGGCGAAGATTGCAGCCCGCCATGATCTCATCACGACGGTTGGTAACGACTTCCACGGCGATGTGCACGGCGGCGCGGTGATGGGCGGCACAGTCGGCCCACCAGATGTGCTCGACCGTCTCGTTGCTGCTGCGGCGATAAAGGCAATTGGTTCGACCCGCCAAGGAAGCCAAAAAGGACTGTAATATAGAGCACACAGAGGGCGCGGAGGGCACAGAGGAGAAAGGTGATTATTGTGTTTCGCTCCCTTTTTGCCTCGTCTCATTGTACTCTGCGTTCTCTGCGCCCTCTGCGTTAGAGACCCTCTTGGCGGGTCGAATCATTTGGGAAAGGTAGGGACGCATGACGACAGGCCATCAGTTCACGCTCAGCGCGTTTGGGGATGAGATCGCGGCGGACCTTACCGAGCAACTGGACGTGATGCAGCGGGAGGGGATTCCGGCGCTGGAATTCCGGGGCGCGTGGAGCAAGAATATCCTCGACCTCTCGGACGACGAGGTGCGGAAGGCGAAGGGACTGCTCGACGCGCGCGACATGCATGTCTCTGCCATCGCCTCGCCTATCGGCAAGGTGAAAATCACCGATGACTTCGGCGCGCATCTCGAACGCTACCGTCGCGCGCTCGCCGTCGCGGCGATGCTGGACACGCCGCACATCCGCGTCTTCTCCTTCTTCATCCCGGAAGGTGAGGATGCCGCGCAGTATCGGGCGGCGGTGATGGACCGGATGCTGATGCTCACCGATCTCGCGGCGGAGGCGGGCGTCACACTCTGGCACGAGAACGAGAAGGAGATCTACGGCGACATCGCGACGCGCTGCGCCGACATCCATAACACCATCCGCTCGCCGCATCTGCGCGCGGCGTTCGATCCCGCGAACTTCATCCAGTGCGGCGTTCGCCCGATGGACGAGGCATGGCCGCTGCTCGCCGATGTCTCGACACATATCCACATCAAAGATGCGGTGCTGGCGGATGGGCATGTTGTCCCGGTGGGTCAAGGCGATGGGCAGGTGAAAGAACTATTGCAAACGCTCGTTAAGCGCGGCTATCGTGGATACCTGACGCTCGAACCGCACCTGAAGGCGGCGGGGCCATTCGGCGGCTTTTCCGGCCCCGACCTCTTCCATACCGCCGTCGAGGCGCTGAAGGGCCTCCTGCAAGAAGTCGAAGGGGGCACGGCGTGATGGCTGCTCTACCGACGATGCGCTTCGGTTGCTGTGGCGGCATCGCGGACGCGCCGCTGATCCGCGATGCCGGGTTCGATTACCTCGAATTGCCCGTCGGCACGCTGATGAGCGCGGCGGACGAGGACGCCTATCGGCGGATCATGCACGAGGTGCTGGCAGTGGGGTTGCCGATCGAGGCGTGCAACGTGTTCATCCCCGCGACACTGAAGATTACCGGCCCGCATGTCGAGCGGGAGCCGTTGTGGCACTATGCGGCGACGGCCCTCCAGCGGATGGGCGAGATCGGCGTGCGCATTTGCGTCTTCGGCAGCGGCGGCGCGCGTTCAATCCCTGAAGGGTTCGACCGGGCGACTGCGGGCGACCAACTGGCGACCTTTCTCGATCACGTGCAGGAGACGAGCGTGCGGCACGGCGTCCGCGTCGTCATCGAACCGCTCAACCGGGGCGAGTCGAACGTCTTCAATTCGGTCGCGGAATCGGATGAGTTTACCCAGTCGCGCGGCCTGAGCGGCATCGGCGTATTGGCCGACCTGTATCACCTCTCGGTCGAGGGCGAGACGTACGACGGCATGGTCGCGGCGGGCGACCGGCTCGGCCATGTCCACGTCGCGGACGCCGATCGCAGCGCGCCGGGTGAGGGCGCGGCGACCGATTACGCGGGCTTCTTCCAAACACTGAAGCGGATGGGCTATCCCGGCGCCGTCAGCATCGAAGCGCGCTGGCGCGTGACCGTCCGCGATGAACTGGCCGATACCGAGGCGACGGACCGCGAGGACGAGCATCATCGCTCGCTCGCTTTCGTCCGCCGCCACCGATAAAAGAAATGGATAGCAGGCTCGTTCGCGGAAGAGGGGGAGCGATGGCGAAAAAGGGTAAAGAAAAAGCGCACGACAGCGGCAAGAAGGCGAAGAAGGCCACGAAACAGACGGCGCCGATGATGCCCGAAGGCGAGAAGATCGGCTTCGGGATTGTGGGCGGCGGCGTTATCGGGCCGCTCCACGCGCAGGCAATCACGGCGCAGCCCGACGCACGGCTTGTCGCGGTTTGTGATGTCATCCCCGCTGCCGCCGAGAAACTGGCAGGCGAGTATGGCGCGGCGGCGATGACCGACCTCGACGCGATGCTCGCGCGCGATGACATCCAGGTCGTCTCGATCTGCGTGCCGAGTGGGTTGCACGCGGAGATTGGCATCAAGGCGGCGCAGGCGGGCAAGCACGTCATCTGCGAGAAGCCGATTGATATCACCCTCGACGCCGCCGATCGGTTGATCGCCGCCTGCGACACGGCGGGCGTCAAGTTGCAGGTGATCTCGCAGCACCGTTTCGGCGCGGGCATGCAGCGGCTGAAAACGGCGATAGATGACGGCGCGCTCGGCACGCTGGTGATGGGCAACGCCTCGATCTTCTGGTATCGCGCGCAGACATACTACGACAGCGGCGGCTGGCGTGGCACCTGGGCGCTCGATGGCGGCGGCTGCCTGATGAATCAGGGCGTCCATTACGTGGACTTGCTCCGCTGGGCGATGGGACCGGTAGCGAGCGTCACGGCGAAGACGGGCACGCTCGCGCACGAGCGGATCGAGGTCGAGGACGCGGCGGTCGCCGTCATCCAGTTCGAAAACGGCGCGATTGGCGCGCTAATCGGCACGACCGATGCTTTCCCCGGCTACACCTGCCGGCTGGAGATCGTCGGCACCGAGGGGTCGGTAATCCTCGAAGACGGCGAGATCAAGGCGTGGAACCTGAAAGCCGAGGTCGGCGAAGTCGGCGCATACGGTCGGAGCAAAGAGGCAAAGCGGGCTGAGGCGTCGCAGAACGGCAAGGCGGTCGGCCAGGGTGCGGCCGATCCGGCGGCGATTTCGTGGGGTGGGCACGCCGTCGAGGTGCGCGATATGATTGACGCGATCCGCGAAGATCGCCCGGTCGCGCTGCCCGGACCGAGCGCGCGCAATGCCCTCGAACTGATCCTTGCGGTCTACCGTTCCGCCGAAACCGGGCGCGAGGTGAAAATGCCAATGAACCCGAAATGGCGGCCGGGCATGAAGAAGGCGGAAGCCGCACCCACACCGGCGAAGGCGCAGCCCACCCGGCGTGCGGCGGCGACACGAGCAGGAGCGAAATGAGCATCAAACTGGCCTACAGCACTCTCGCCTGCCCCGACTGGTCGCTCGGCGAGATGATTGACGCGACCAAACGATACGGCTTTGACGGGATCGAGATGCGGCTATTGGATGGCGAGATCGTCCCGCCGAACCTGCCGCCGCACGATCGGGAGCGGGTCGCGACGGAGTGCAAGGCGGCGGGCGTGCCGATCTGCTGCCTCGATACGTCGCTCCGCATCGCCCAGAGCGCGACCGATGCCGACGCGCGCCTCGAAACCGAGCGCGACGCGGCGGCATATCTGGAGCTGGCGCATGCGTGGGGCGCGCCGCTCATTCGTGTCTTCGGCGGCGAGCCGCAGGGCGGGAAAAGCCCTGCCGAGATCGTTGAACCGATGGCCGACCTTCTGCGCAAGATCGGCCAGCGCGCCGAACAACTCGGTGTCGGCGTCGCCTTGGAGACGCACGATTCCTTTTCCGCCTCGCCCGATGTGATGCGCGTGCTCGATCAGGTGCAAAACCGATATGTCGGCGTCCTGTGGGATACGCATCACCCGTACCGGATGGGCGAACGCGTGGCCGAGACGTACGAGCGGGTCGTTTCGCGTCTCCTGCATGTCCACGTCAAGGACGCGCGCAGGGACGACAGCGAGCGCACCGGCTGGAAACTCGTCCTGCTCGGCGAGGGCGAGGTGCCCGTCGCGGAGACGGTGACGTACCTCCGCTCGGTCGGCTACGATCAGTGGGTCGCTGTCGAGTGGGAAAAGAAATGGCACCCTGAAATCGAACCGCCGGACGTCGCCCTGCCGCACGATGGGGCGCTGCTGCGGCAATGGTTGAACGGGTAAGAAGGAGCCTCACCCCCCAGCCCCTCTCTATTGCTTGTCAGCAATAGAGAGGGGGGCGAGACTCTGAGAGATAAGAGTGCTGAGGGGAATGCCACGGCACTTCATGCGAGACACCCCTCTCCATTGCTGACAAGCAATGGAGAGGGGCCGGGGGTGAGGTTTCTCTGGACGATTGGTACGCCATTTTGCAAGTGCAGCCACATACCGACGGGGACGTGATTCAGGCGTCGTACCGGCGGCTGGCGTTGCTGTACCACCCGGATCGCAATCCGGAGCGGCGCGCGTGGGCGGAGGAGCGCATGAAGCGCATCAATGCCGCGTACACGATCCTCGGTAACGCGAACCAGCGGCAGTTGTACGACCGGCGACGATTCGGCACAAGCCCGCGCCCGCTGGGTCGCCCGACGACGGCGCCGGCCGCCACGCGCTCGCGCTTCCCGTATCCGGCGGAGACGGAGAATGACTGGTTTCATCTCCATGTCTACGCGCAAGGGCGCACGGTGGCGACGATCGAGGCGAACGCCGAAGCGACGCTGCACGACGATCTCGCGACGTTCATGCGCCTCGTCGCCCCGACCGGCGCGGCGAATACCGCGCTCATTGACCTCCTGAACTCCGCTGCCATCGGGCAATATGTTTCCTACACGGCCTACCATCAGCTTATCGCGCGGCTCGTCCTACGCACCGTGCTGCCACTCCTGCATGACTATGCGCGCGATGATCTGCCCGATGTCGAGCGGCTGCGGCGGATACTCGCGCACGTTAATGACCTCGTGCAGGATCGAATGGGCACGGAAGGGCTGAAAATGGTCTTCAAGGGCACGAACATTGTCGCCGATTGGGCGGGGCTGCTCCTGACCATCGTCAATCTCCTCTGGGGCGACGCCTGAGAACCTACCCGCCGTGCGCTTTCGCGAAGTGGAGCAGATCGTCCAGCGTCACATCGGGGAGGGAGACGTAGCGGAAGCCGCCGTCCGAGTCGTAAAGCAGGACATGGCCGGACGGCGTCGGCAGCAGTGCGGCGTCGCCGGGCGCGGAACCGGCCTGCGGGAAGACCCACGGCAGCGACCGGAGCATCACCCGCTCATCCGCGCGCGGCGAGACGACGAACCCGTACCCCGCGAGCAGCGAACGCACGGGAACGGTCGTATCCACCGATTCCACGAGGCCCGCAACGGCCGCTTCCAGTAACCACATCGCGCACTGCCGCTTTCTCTCCAAAGGCCGCCGATCACCCGCGAGGGAACGATAGCAGAGGCGTCGCGATCTGTCTGCTACACTGGCCGACATGAGCGATGATACGGACGCCCAACCAATCACTGTGCCGACACCGCAGCACGCTGGGGACTGGAAGGCGATCCTCCGCGATCTCGGCGTCACGCCGAGCCGGCGGATGGGCCAGAACTTCCTCGTGGATCGCGATATCCTCGCTGGGATCGTCGCGGCGGCGGGCGTCCGGCCGGGTGAGACAGTGATCGAGGTCGGGCCGGGGTTGGGTATCCTGACGGCGGCGCTGGCCGAGGCGGTCGGCGGCGCGGGGCGGGTCGTCGCGGTCGAACTCGATAAACGGCTCGCCGAGTATCTCCAGACCGCATACGCCGCCACACCGCAGGTGACGATTCTCCAGCAGGACATCCTGCGCACGACGCCCGGCGACCTCGTCGGCGCGGCGCCGTACGTCGTTGTCGCCAACTTGCCGTATCAGATCACATCAGCCGCCTTTCGCCACTTCCTCGAAACAGTGCACCCGCCGGAGCGCATGACGCTGCTTGTCCAGCGCGAGGTGGCGCAGCGGATCGTCGCCGCGCCGCCGGAGATGAGCATCCTCGCCATCGCCGTGCAATTCTTCGCCGCGCCCCGCATCGTCCTCGACGTGCCGCCGGAGGCATTCGTGCCGCGGCCGCAGGTGCAGTCGGTCATCCTCAATCTCGATGTGGTCGTACCCCCGCTGCCGCCGGAGCGATGGCGCGGCTTTTTCTCCCTCGTGCAGGCCGGGTTCGGGGCGAAACGCAAGCAGATCCACAACAGCCTCGTCGAACGGCTCCGCCTGCCGCGCGAGACCGTCGGCGCCTTCCTCGATGCGGCCGGGATTGACGCGATGCGCCGCGCCCAGACCTTGTCGCTCGACGAATGGCTGGCACTGGAACGCGCGGCCATCAACCTTGACCTATCCCTATCGGGTGCGATGGGGCGACGCGTCGGAGCGAGGGACGATGACGCCGATCGAGAATGAGCCGTGGCCGTCGCGGTGGACGCCCACGGCTGGACGCCTCGTGCGGCCCCGCCGTGTGTCTCGCGATGCGGCGCTCAGCGGGATCGGCGCGCCCGCCAAACTCAATCTCGGCCTGGCCGTGACGGGCCGACGCGCGGACGGCTACCACAAACTTGTCTCGCTGATGGTCTCGCTCGATTTGGTGGACACGGTGCGCGTCGAGCCGTCCGCAACGTTCTCGCTGCTGTGCGACAATCCCGCGCTCGTCGGGGATGACAACCTCGTCCTCCGCGCCGCGCGCGCCCTCCAATCGGCGACCGGGGAGCGGCGCGCAGCGCGCATCGCGCTGACAAAGCGCATCCCCGTCGCGGCGGGTTTGGGTGGCGGGAGCGGTGACGCGGCGGCGACGCTGATCGCCCTTGATGCGCTGTGGGGCACGAATGTGCCGGATGCGTTGTTGCTCCGCCTCGCCCACGGTCTCGGCGCGGACGTGCCGTTCGCGCTGTATGGCGGCGCGATGATCGCGCGCGGCATCGGCGATGTACTGACGCCTGCACCCGTGCCAGTTGTCTGGTTTGTGCTTGTGACGCCGCGCGCGGCGATCGCGGGCAAGACGGCAGCGTTGTACAGCGCGCTGACGCGCGCCGACTTCGGCGTCGGCGCGCCGATCCTCCAGCAGGTCGCCGGTCTGCGGCAGGGGGAACCGCTCGATCCCACCCTGCTCGGTAATACCTTCCTGTTACCGCTCGAACGCCTCGCGCCGCCCATCCGAGAGGTGCGCGAACGGATCGCGGCGCTGGGGCAGGCCACATTCCTCACCGGCAGTGGCCCGACGCTCTATGTTCTCTGCGAGAACGAAGCCCAGGCCCGCCGTCGGGCCGAGCACTACCGCTCGGTGCTCGACGCAACAATCAATATCACTCGTACTGGCGCGTGACGCCCGATGAATCGCCGACAGCGCGGAACGGAACGCGCACGAGCGGAGAATCGTTTAATTGACGCGGGCGGGGTGCGCCCGTACAATCGCCATGTCCGATGCGGTGGCAGGGTGTCCGGTCCCGCACGCGCGGGCGGGGGTCGGTGCGGCCTTTTCCGCGCCGTACGATCCCTCTTCGAGGAGCCATGAATCGTATTCTCAATGGACGGTATCGCATAGATGGCGTTGTCGGCGACGGCGGCATGGCCGTCGTTTATCGTGGCTGGGACCTTGTCCTGAATCGCGTTGTCGCGGTCAAGGTGCTCCGCGAGCAGTATGCGACGAATGACTCATTCCTCGCCCGCTTTCGTCGCGAGGCGCAGTCCGCCGCCGGGCTGTCGCACCCGAACATCGTCAATGTCTACGATGTTGGCCGCGACGGCGACACCTGGTACATCGTCCAGGAGTTGATTGACGGCACGGACCTCGCGACGCTGATCCGCCAGCGCGGTCAGTTCTCCGTGCCCGACGCCATCGAGGTGATGGCGCAGATCGCCCCGGCGCTCGACTACGCACACAGTCGCGGTATCATCCACCGCGATATCAAGCCGCACAATATCTTGATTGACGCGCGCGGCACCGCGAAAGTGGTGGACTTCGGCATCGCTAAGGGCATCAACGACATTAAGATGACGGACGCGGGTACGGCGCTCGGCACGGCCGGCTACATCTCGCCGGAGCAGGCGACGGGCGCCCCGCTCACTGCCGCCAGCGACCTCTACAGCGCGGGCGTTGTGATGTACGAGATGCTGACCGGTCGGCTGCCGTTCGTCGGCGATACAGCCGTTAGCGTGGCGATGCAGCACGTCCGTAATGCGCCGCCGCCGCCCTCTCGGTTTAATGCAAAAATCCCCCGCCCGATCGAAGCGGTCATCATGCGGGCGATGGAGAAACTGCCGGATCGCCGCTATCTGTCTGGCGCGGAGATGGTTTCCGCGCTGCGCGGCAATCCGGTACCGGGGCCGGTGCAGACCGTCGCCATTGCCGGGGGCGCCGCGACCTATGGCCTGCCGGAGGAGACGCGCCCCCTCGCGATGGACGGGTCACGCATGCGGGTCGCGACGGTACCGCCCGTGCGAAATGGCACGCGCCGCGTGGACGCCACCCCGGCGCCTCGCCGGGCGACCGGGCCAGGGATCGGTACCTGGCTGCTCGGCATCGTGCTGCTCGGTGGCCTGCTCGCGCTCGTGTATCTCGGCTATAAACTGGCGAATGCGAGCAACGCGCCCGCCGCGACGCCGTCGAGCGCAACCACCACGACACTTCCCATCGCGGCGGCGACCGCGACGCCGCTCGTGACGCCGAAAGCCTCCGCATCGGCGGGCGTGACGCCAAGCGTTGGCGTTACGCCGACGCTCGACCCGAACGCCATCGAAGTGCCGAACCTGGCGGGCTTGTATCAGCCGCAAGCGGCGGAGGAACTGCGCAAGCGCGGCCTCGGCCTCGGCAAAGAAACGCAGCGGACGAATGAGACCGTGCCGCGCGGCCAGATTCTCGACCAGACCCCGAAGCCGGGCGACAAGGCAAAGCGCGACACCCAGATTGACATTTTCACCAGCCAGGGCCCGGCGATCGTGGACCTCAGTGGCCTGAGCGTCAAGGGCAAGACGTTTGAGGACATCAGCAAACAACTGACCGATCTCGGCCTCAAACCCGACCGCAAGGATGAATTGAGCAGCGATGTGGACACCGGGCGCGTCACGCGGATTGATCCGCCGGACAAGGTGGTCCATGACGGGGCGGTAACGGTCTTTGTCAGCACCGGCAAGCCGACGCCGACGCCATCGCCCGCCACCGCGACACCGAGTGTGACCGCGACCGCAGTCAAGCCAACTGCGCAAGCGACGACCGCCGCCACGCCAACGACGACCGTCGCCGGGAATGCCGTGCTTCCCAACGTCATCGGAAAGTCGCCCGACGAGGCGCTGCAAATCATCGAGCAGGCAGGCTTCGCCAATGTCTCGACCGCAATCATCCCACCACCGGCTGGTTCGCCCCAGCAAAAGAAGGGAACCGTCGCGGCGATCTTTAATAGTTCGGATCGAAACAGACAGGTCAGTCCGGGCCAATCGCTGCCGAAGGATGCGCAATTGATCCTCGCCGTCCAGAACTGACGCGCTGGTTCCGTGACATAATTCGACGTGCCCATACGCGCCCTCTATACTACCGGAGGATTGTTCCGTATGTACGGACACTCCGATTGCGCTGAAATGAAGGAGTATCCATGCCCGCGATACGATTAGTGATCGTCGGCCTGCCGAAGAGCGGCAAGACGACGGTGTTCAATGCGTTGACGCGCGCCGAGGCGAAAACGAGTGCGTACAGCACGGGCGTCGAAGATGAGCCGAACCTCGCCACGGTGAAAGTTCCCGACGAGCGGCTGGATCGCCTGACCGCGATGTTCAAGCCCAAGCGGACGATCCCGGCGGACGTGCAGTACGTGGATGTCGCGGGGCTGGCGAAGGGTGTCAGTGAAAAGGGGATCGGTGGCGCGCTGCTCGGCCATCTTGCGCAGGCGAATGCGCTCGTCCACGTCGTGCGCGCATTCAATGACCCGAATGTGCCGCATCCGGAGGAGACGGTTGATCCGCTGCGCGACATCGAAACCTTGCAACTGGAATTTACTTTCAATGACCTCGGCCAGATCGAGAAGCGGCTCGTCCGGCTCGAAAGCCAGATTCAGAAAGTGCGCGGCGCGGAGCGGGAGCAGTATGAGCGGGAACAGGCCGCGCTGATCAAACTGCGCATCGCGCTGGAAGCGGGGACGCCGATCCGCGAAGTCGCGCTCGATCCCGACGATGAGCGGTTGCTGCGCGGCTTCGGTTTTTTGACCGGTAAGCCGCTGCTCGTCCTCCTCAACGTCGGTGAGGCGCAGATGGGGGATGAGGCCGCCGCGCTCGTCCAGCAGGCCGAGGCGAAGTTCGCCCGGCCGGGCATCGCCTTCGACGCAGTCGCCGGGCAGATCGAGATGGAGATCGGCCAGTTGGACCCGGAAGACGCGCAGGTCTTCATGGAGGAGATGGGCATCGTGGAGAGCGGGTTGGATCGCATCATCCGCCGCTCGTACGCGCTCCTCGGCCTGATCGCCTTCTTCACTGTTGGGCCAGACGAATGCCGCGCCTGGACGATCACGCGCGGCATGATGGCGCAGCAGACGGCGGGCGAAATTCATTCGGACATCGAACGCGGGTTCATCCGCGCCGAGGTCGTTTCCTACGATGCGATGATCGCCGCCGGCAGCATGGCGGAAGCGAAAAAAGCGGGCACGCATCGCCTCGAAGGTAAGCAATACATCGTCCAGGACGGCGACATCATTGAGTTCCTCTTCAATGTGTAATGGAGCAACGAGCAATGAGCAACGAGCAACGAGAGGGATTGCGTTTGCCACTCATTGCTCGCCTAGAGGGCGCATGTGGTCTTGAAGTTTGCGGGGCTGATGGGGTCGGGGGCGATGGCGGTCATCGTCGTGGTCTGGCTTGCCCTGCTGCTGGTGGCCGGGGCGCCACGCGTGCGACGGCGGTGGCCCGAGGCGCGCGGTGAGGTCGGCATGGTCGGCCTGCTCACCGTCGTCTTCTGCCTCTTTTTCTGGCGGTTGCTCTTCGAGAAGGGTGTGGCGATCCCCAAAGGCGGCGGCGATTTCAACTCGTTCTATTATCCGCTGTCGGCGTTCGCCGCGAACCAAATCCAGGCCGGGCACTTCCCGCTCTGGAATCCGTATCTTTTCGCAGGCGCGCCGTTCGCGGCAGATTATCAGGCGGGCGCGTTGTATCCGCCCAATTTGCTCGTCTGGGCGGTTGCGCGGCCATTTACCTATGGAGTATTCGAGGCGCTGGCGATTTTCCACGTTTGGTGGGCCTCCGCGACGATGTACGGCTTCGCGCGGACGATCGGGCTGCGCCGCGCGCCGTCGCTGATCGGGGCGATTACCTTCGCGTACGGCGGCTTTATGACGGCGCAGATCGGCCACGCGCCGATGATCGCGGTCGCGTCGTGGCTGCCCGCCATCCTCGCCGCGCTCTATCGCGCGCGGCAGGGGAGCATCGGCTGGACGGTCATTGCCGGGCTTGGTCTGATGATGGCGACGCTGGCCGGGCATCCGCAGGTGCTGCTCTATGTAATTACCGCCGCTATTGCGTACGGCGTGTATCTCGCCCGGGCAGATCGGCCCGTCCTGTCGCGCGTTGGGGTCGTTGATGAAGCGGATGCGACCCTGCTGTCCGCCACATCGGCAAAGAGACTCGTACGCAGTGGAGATTGGCGCGGCCGTCTGAACGATCCGCATGTCCGGCACTGGATCGCCGCCCTCGCGCGATTGGCGGTGATGCTCGTCGTCGCGGTCGGGCTGGCCGCGCCGTTGCTGCTGCCCGCCGAGCAATTGTCGCGCCGTTCGGTGCGCGCCGGGATTGGCTACGACAATGCGACGCAGTTCAGCGTGCAGCCCGTCGCGCTCCTCCAACTCGTCTTGCCAAAAGTCTTCGGCGACAACCCGACGAACTACTGGGGCGCGTTCGCGAACGGCGAAATCTGGGGCTACGCGGGCGTCGTCGCGCTCGTCCTCGCGGTGATCGGCGTGTTCTGGCGGACGCGGGCGGGGGGCGGACAGAAGCTCTTTTTCGTCGCGCTCGGCGGCCTCGCGCTGCTCGGCGCGCTCGGGCCCTTCACGCCGCTGCACGGGTGGCTGTATGGGTTCGTGCCAGGCTACGACCGTGTGCGCGCCGCCGGGCGTTTGCTGCTGCTCTACGATCTCGCGGTGGCGATCCTCGCGGCATGGGGCCTCGATGCACTGCTGGACTGGCTTGCCGCCGTCCGCACGACGCATACCGAACTCGGCGCGACACTGCGACAGGTGCGGCGCGGGGTTGGCATCGTCGTCGCCGCGCTCGCCCTCTTTATCATCCCGCTTTTTTATAGCCTGATCTTGCGGCAGGACGATCCGGTCAATCGCCCGGTGATCGCCGTGGACGGTCTCAATCTGCTCCTGCTGATCCTGCTCGGCGCGCTCGCGCTTGTCTGGACGGTCGAGCGGCGCGGGATTGGATGGCGGGCGACGGCGGCGTTCGCGACAGCGCTGATCGTCTTCGATCTCTTCAGTGCGACGATTGGTTTCAATCCGACGGCGGACAATTTGCTGGCGGGTTTCCAGCAACCGGCGGCGCGGCGCGAGTTGATCGCGCGCACCGCAGCCAACCCGCCGTTCCGGATTGATACGGACGACATTTCCGACCGCTGGCAGCCTTCGCTCGCGGCGATGGACGGCGTTGACAGCGTTTCCGGCGCGTACAACCCGCTCCAATTGGCGGACTACGCCGCCTTCCGCGAGCGGGCGCAGAGCAGCCGTTCCAGCGCGCTCTATGGTCTTCTCAATGTCGCCTACGTCGGCCAGCCCAGCGAAAAGCCCGCGCCCGCTGATTGGCAGCGGGCCTTCGTGGGCGACAAAGTCGTCTTCTACCAGCCGAGCCGCCCGCCACTGCCGCGCGCCTTCGTCGTCGGCAATGCGCAACCCGTGGCCGACCCCGGTGTTGCATTCGACCGGATCAAAGCGCCGGATTTCGACCCCGTGAAGGTGGTCTATCTTCGGGGCAGCGTGCAATCAACTGCCGCCGATCCTGCCGCCAGCCCAGCCACCGTCACGCGCGACGGTACCGCTGGCGTGACGGTCCGCGTGACAACCGGCGGAGCGGGATATCTGGTGCTTTCCGATGCCTATTTCCCCGACTGGCGCGCGATGGTGGACGGACACGAAGCGACGATTCTCCAGGCTGATCTCGCTTTCCGTGCCGTCTATCTGTCGGGCGGGGGCGACCACACGATTGTCTTCCGCTATCGCCCGAAGTGGTGGACGATAGGCTGGAGTGTCGCGGGCCTCACCGCGCTCGGCACAATTGCCCTGCTCGCGTTCGCGCCGCTCGTGCGGCGGCGGAGGCGGCGCTAGATGCGCGGCCGTCACCATGCCATTTGCGGCGCTGCGGTCGCCGCGCCTGCGATGCTCTATCTCACGCACGGGAGCATCGGCGCGGTCGTCGTCGGCGTACCGATTGCGACGCTCGGCGCGATGCTGCCGGACATAGACACGCGACGTTTCCCGCTGCAAGGCGAGGTCTGGCGCGGTTGGAAGCGGCTGGCGAAGGCGGCGCGCGCGCGCGGCGCGCTCGGCATGCCGTTTGCGCTCGCGGCGATTGCCGTTGGCGCGCTGATGGCGGGATTCCTCGGCGCGCTCTCATGGCTCGTGCGGCGCGTCGTCTCGCATCGCGGTTTTACGCATACCATCTTCTGCACCGCGATCATCGGCATCGCGGCGACCTGGGCCAGTCTGCGCCTCCTCGGTTCGGTGGTGCCCGGTATCGCGCTCGCTATCGGCTACGCCTCGCACCTCGTCACCGACGCGATGACCTATCGGGGTGTGGACGCCTTCGAGCCGCTGATTCCCCTGACGATCCACGTCCTGCCGCCCGGTCTGCGCTTCGGCAACGGCGGCGTCCGTGAGGGCGTCGCCGTCTTCACCATCGTTGTCGCCTCCATTCTCGGCATCGCCACCGCCTACGCCCGCTTCGGCCCGCGCCTGTAAGTAGGAATTGAACCACGAAGACACGAAGACACGAAGAGCACAAAGGAGGAACGAAGAGAAGAGTTGTCTCTTCTTTTTCTTTCTTCGTGCTCTTCGTGTCTTCGTGGTTCAATTCCCCAATGGACGTTTGGTGGGGATGCCGGGGCGGCGGGGGTAGGGGGGCGGGGTGTCGCCGGTCTTGTTTATGCGGATAAGGACGTGGTTTTCGAGGCCGGTGATGGGAACGGGTATGATGGCGCCGATTGTGCCGCCGAGTTCGGCTGCGGCGCGCGCTCCTTCGACAAGTTCGTCGGTGAGGTCGCCCGCTTTCATCGCGAGGACAAAGCCGTTCCGGCGGACAAAGGGGAGACAATATTCGAGCAGGATCGGCAGTCGGGCGACGGCGCGGGCGAGGACGATGTCCATGTGGCCGCGCAACGTCGGATGATGCGCCGCTTCTTCCGCGCGGAGGTTAAGCGCGGTGACATTATCAAGGCCGAGATCGTCGGCGGCGCGGCGCATGAAGGCGACCTTCTTCCCTGTCGCTTCGAGCAGCGTGACAGCGACGCGTGGTCGCACAATCGCGAGCGGCAGGCCGGGAAAGCCCGCGCCGCTGCCGACATCGAGGATGCGCACCGTGGAAAGCATCGCTACATCGCCGCCGATCAACCGGACATAGTCGTCCACGGCGGGTACGACGGTCAGCGAATCCGCGAAATGCAGCAGTTGCACATCTGAAGGTTTCGTGATCGCCGTCAGGTTGACGTTGGCATTCTCGAGTACGAGCATCGTGCCGAGCTGCCGGAAGCGGTCGAGATTGCGCGCGGTTAGATGCAGCCCGAGGGCGCGTGCCGCCGTCTCGAGGCGGGAAAGGTCCGCGAAGGCATCGGTTCCGCCGTCTGACATCTCCGCCCTCCCGATGAAAAGGCAACGGGCCGGAGTGATGCTCCGGCCCGGCAGTCTCGCAGATTGATTCGTGCGGCGTCAATCAGCGGCGGATGCGCGCCGGGACCGGGGCGGCGATCGCGCAGAGTTTTCGCGCCTGTGCCGCAATGTTCTCGGCAGTCAGGCCGCACTGCTCGCGTAGGTCAGCAGGTTTGCCGTGATCCACGAACCGGTCGGGGATGCCGAGTACCGTGACGGGGCAGGCGAGGCCGTGCCGCGCGAGTAGTTCGAGCACTGCACTGCCGAAACCGCCCGCTGACACGCCCTCCTCGATCGTCACGAATCGCCCGACGCGATGCGCCAGATCGAGGATGCAGTCTTCGTCCAGCGGCTTCGCGAACCGCGCGTTCACGACCGTTGCCGCGATGCCGTCCTGTGCAAGCAAGTCCGCCCCCGCGACTGCGGTCGGCACGTGAGCGCCGAGGGCGAGGATAGCGACATCGTCGCCCTCACGCAGTATCTCCGCCTTGCCAATCGGCAGCGGCGTCAGTACCGCATCGAGCGGTACACCAAGGCCCGCGCCGCGCGGGAAGCGCATCGAGATCGGGCCATCGTACGCCATCGCCGTCGCGATCATGTGGCGCAGTTCGTTCTCGTCCTTCGGCGCCATCACGACCATGTTCGGGATCGCGCGCAAGTAGGCGATGTCGAAGATGCCATGATGCGTCCGGCCATCCTCGCCGACGAGGCCCGCGTTGACGAGCACGAAGGTGACGGGCAGATTCTGGATCGCCACATCGTGGATGACCGAGTCGTAGGCGCGTTGGAGAAAGGTACTGTAGATCGCGCAAACGGGCTTCATACCCGCCGCCGCGAGGCCCGCCGCAAACGTCACGGCGTGCTGCTCGGCGATGCCGACATCGAACATCCGATCCGGATAGACCTTCTGAAACTTGTCCATCCCGGTCCCGCTCGGCATCGCGGCGGTAATGCCGACGATCAGGGCATTGCGTGCCGCCTGCTCGATCAATGTCTGCGAGAAGAATTCTTTATACGCAGGCGGTGAGGCTGGCGCGTCTACCGGTTTCGGCGCTTCGACTGCATAAGTTTTGATTGGGTCCGCCTCGCACGCTTCGAGGCCCTTGCCTTTGGTCGTCAAGATGTGAATAAAGACCGGGGAGGGCATCGTCTTGGCGACGCGGAAAGTGTCAATCATCAGTTCGGTGTCGTGGCCGTCCACCGGGCCGATGTAGGAGAAGCCGAGTTCCTCCCAAATCATCGGCGCGAGCATCACTTCCTTGACGCCGTCCTTGAAACGCTTACCGAGTTCAAGCCACGTCTCGCCCGCCGGGAGCCGCTTTATCACGCGCGCGATCTGATCCTTCATCTGCTCGAAGGCCGGGTGGGCGCGCATCCGGTTCAGATAAAGATGGAGCGCGCCGACGCTGCGCGCGATGGAGAGTTCGTTGTCATTGAGGACGACGATCAGCGGCGCGTCCATGTGGCCGGCGTTGTTCAGTGCCTCCCAGGCGAGGCCACCGGTCAGCGCGCCGTCGCCGATCACCGCGACCGCGTGCCGGTTCGGCTCTCCCTTGAACTGGTTGGCGACCGCGAAGCCGAGCGCGGCGGAGATCGAGGTGCTGGTGTGGCCCGCGCCGAACGCGTCGTGCTCGCTCTCCTCGCGCTTGAGGAAACCGGAGATGCCGCCCGCCTGCTTCAAGGTGTGGAAGCGGTCGCGCCGCCCGGTGAGGATTTTATGCGCGTATGCCTGGTGCCCGACGTCCCAGATGATCGGTTCGCGCGGCGTGTCAAAGGCCGCGAGCAGAGCAATCGTCATCTCCACGACGCCGAGGTTGGGCGAAAGGTGACCGCCGTTTGTATAAACGACGTCCACGAGGAGCGCACGCACATCGGCGGCGAGTTCGACGCGCTCCGCAGGTGTCAACGCCCGAATATCATCCGGCCCATTGACCCGCGATAGGACTGACATTACTGTCCCCTTCTCTTGACCGGTGCGTCAACGGCGACGCACCGGTCCTTCACTTGCTTTGCCACATCATACGCACGACCGATACCAGCGTCAAACGCCACGCACCAATCATGCCGTGACGGGTGAAAACCTATCCATCGGTAGTACGTATAGCAGAGCGTGCCGGATGACATCGCCAGAGGAGGGAAAGAGTAATCCGATCCCACGGGCAAAAAAAGTGAGGGGCCGACGTTTCCGTCCGCCCCTCGTCTCTGGATGTCACCGGGCGTTAGCGAACGCTCTTCCCGGTGACACCCACAAGACTACTCGAACTATCCATGGGCATCACCTCCTTTATCCGTGGGATGTGCTCAGTGCATCTCACTGGCGGGAGTGTACCATTTCAAGGTGGTCGTGTCAAGGGGAAAGCACCCATTTCAATTCGCCCGCGCCCGCAGTGGACAGCGATGGATGGCTGCACTACCATGACGCCATCATGCCTCGACGAACCTACCGGGGAGGAGCAACCGATGACCACGACAACGAACATCACCGAGCACTATCTCGCCGCCAACCCGCAGTCGCGCGCCCTGCACGAACGCGCCCGCAAGGTGTTGCCCGGCGGCATCGCGCACGATGTCCGCCACATCAGCCCCTTCCCGCTGACGATGAGCCACGCCGAGGGCGCCTACAAGTGGGATGTGGACGGCCACAAATATATTGACTATGTTGTCGGCCACGGCGCGCTTTTGCTTGGCCACAGCCACCCGGAGATCGTCGCGGCGGTGCAGCAGCAGGCCGCACGCGGGACGCACCTCGGCGCGGGCAACGAATTCGAGATCGCCTGGGCGGAGCAAGTGCAGCGGTTGATTCCCTCCGCCGATCTCGTCAAATTTACCTCCAGCGGCACCGAGGCGACGATGATGGCCTTCCGCCTTGCCCGCGCCTACACCGGCAAGACGAAAATCCTCAAGTTCGCCGGGCATTTCCACGGCTGGCACGACTATGCGACGATTGCGCAGCAACTGCCGTGGGATGGGACGCCGTCGCCGGGCGTCCCCGAGGAAGTCCTTTCGACGATTGTCGTTGCACCGACCAACGATCTCGACTTCACGGAGGCGCGGCTGGCGGAGGGCGATATCGCCGCCGTTATCCTCGAAGCATCGGGCGCATCGTGGTCCTCGATCCCGCACCCCCCCGGCTACCTCCAGCGACTACGCGCGATGACCGAGAAGCACGGCGTCGTGCTGATCTTCGATGAGGTGATCACTGGCTTCCGCTGGTCGCCCGGCGGTGTCCAGGCGAAGGAGAGCGTGACACCCGACTTGACAACGATGGCGAAAATCCTCGCCGGCGGCTTGCCGGGTGGGGCGGTCGCGGGCAAAGCGGAGATCATGGATTTGCTCACGTTTCGCGACGATCCGGAGTGGAACCGGCGCAAGAAAGTCGGGCACCCCGGAACCTACAATGGCAACCCGCTCTCGGCCGTCGCGGGACTGACCGCACTCACTATCCTCGCCGATCCTGCACACCAGGAGTACGCGGACAGCCTCGCGGCGCGCGTCCGTGCCGGTTTCAACCGGGTATTACTGCACGAGGAAGTGCCGGGCTTCTGCTACGGCGAATCGAGCGTCTTCCACCTCTCCCTCGGTACGGCGCTGCCGGGCGGCACGCCGGACGGCGACCTCCACGCGCCGGAAGGGATCGCCGCCGAAACGCTGAAGCGCGGCATGCCGGGCAATCTCGCCGAGGCGATCCAGTGCGGCATGGTCAACGAGGGCGTGGATGTTTTCCACGGCGGTGGGCTGCTTTCCATCGCTCATACCGAGGCGGACGTTGATCGCACCATCGAGGCGTTCGACTCAACCATCCGCCGCATGATCGCCGAGGACCTGTTCAAATAATAGTGGCGCGGTAGTACCCGGTGGCACAGGTTGAAAACCTGTGCCATGGAGATGAGAAACCGCCCCTTGCGAGGGGCGGTTTCCGTTTTGTTATTTCTGTTGACTGCTGCTACCGGCCCCGGCCACGATACCAGAACCCGCCACCGCCGAACAGCAGGAGGACCACGAGAATAATTACGAGCAGGGTAAGTGTATCCATCGTCTTCTCCTTTACTTCCGCCACCTCACGAACATATGAGGTGACTTTCTAGTAATGAGTAAGGCAAGGAACGTGCCACGCAGAAAATTGCAAAAGGAGCGGACATAATGCCCGCTCCTTTTCGCATTCAAATGATCTGAACCAATCGTCTCCCCTCTCCATCGCTGCCCGGATTTCATTGCTTCCGCGATCTTATGGCGATGGAGAGGGGCTGGGGGTGAGGAATACCTCAGTCCCCGTCACCCGCTGCGGTGGCGAGTGAGCGGACGCCGACGGGCGTGCGCCACGCCTCATACGCCGACGTCTTGCCGCGCACGACATCGTTGAAGAGCGTGTCGAGCCGCTGCGTGATCGGGCCGATCGCGCCGGAGCCGATCTTGTGATGGTCAATCATCGTCACCGGCGTCACTTCCGCCGCCGTGCCCGCGAAGAAGACTTCGTCAGCGACGTACAATTCCGTCCGATCCACGACACGCTCTTGGACTTCCAACCCGAACGATTCGCGGCACAGGACGATAAATGCGTCCCGCGTGATGCTTTCCAGGATACCGCTCGTCAAGTCCGGGGTAACGACGAGATTATCGCGGACAAAGAAAAGGCAGGCGCCTGGCCCTTCGGTGACATGCCCGAGGGGATTGAGGATGATCGCCGTGTCGTAGCCATTCAAGCGGGCTTCGGTACTCGCGAGTTGGCTGTTACGATAGTTGGAGATGTTCTTGACGCGCGGCGGCATCACATCTTCGTTGATGCGGCGGTAGGACGAGACGCCCGCCGTCTGGCTCACGCCGGTCGTCAGGTGCGATGGCATCGGGTTGGTCGTGATAAGGATGTCAGTGTCGCCGCCGCCACGGAATGCACCGCGCGTGGAGTCGCCGAAGTAGGCAAGCGGGCGAATATACGTGTCGCGCTGGCAGTCATTATCGCGCGCCAGCGTGATGCACGCCTCGATCAGTTCGTCGCGGCCCCACTGCGATTCCATGCGCATCAGTTTCATCGAGCGCATGAAGCGATCCATATGCTCCGTCAGGCGGAAGACGAAGAGTTCTTCGCTCTCATCGTTCCAGTAGCCACGGATACCCTCGAAGACGGCAGCGACGGAGGACCAACCGATCTGGGTGACATGCACGGTGGCGTCTTCCCAGTTCGTCTGCTTGCCATTCCACCAAAGATGCTTCGGATGCTCGGCCATCGGTCGTACCCTCCCATTATTGTGCGCCGTTCTTTCGCCGCGCGGCGCGATGCGGTAGCCTTTCCTGCCTCGTCAGCATAGCACACCATCCCGAGTGCCGAAACCCCCAATGTGTCTTGTAAACACACCAAAGACACCCGATTGGATGCCTTTGGCTACGAAACGCTGGTTCGTGGCAATAACTACCAGAGGATTGTAGGCGAGGAACCTGCCCCGTTACTTCGGTGGATCGTGCGGGCTGTCATCCGTCACGTAGGCCTTGTCCCAGGCGCGGATGAAGATGTTCGTATTCATCACGACATAGCCCTGCTTGTTCTTCGGCACATTCGCGATGTACGGCTTGATCGCGTAGTTGTCCGTCCGCCAGTGGATCGGCATGTACGCGAACTGCGTCTGGATGCGCATCTCCGCCTGATAATACAGGTCGAGACGCTTCTTCTGATCCGTCTCCCCCGCCGCTTTGGTCGCCAGGTCGTCGAAGGTCGGATCGCTCCATGACTGCCGGGCCGCGCCCTTGTTATGCAGACTCCATACCTGATAGTACTCGTTGTGGGGATCGGGGTAGTCCTGGTACCAGCGGTAGAGCATGAACTGGAGGTCCAGCGCGAATCGCCGCGCGTTCCAGACTTTTCCTTCCAATGGCTCCAATTGGATATCCATCCCGATCGCGTCCTTGATCTGCCGCGCGATCTCGTCCGGGTAGCCCGTGGGGATGTCGAGGTCCGAGGAGTTGTAGGAAAGGGTGATCTTCGGCCAGTTGCGCCCGCCCTCGAAGGTCGTCCCCTTCAGCGCGTCCATCGCCGCCGTCTTGTCGAACTTCTGCAGGTTCTTCAGCTTGTTGTCGTCGTCGTCGAAGTAGCCGAAGACGCCCGGCGCCGTCATCGCGTAGGCGATCGTGTGGATCTTCTTGCCGACCTGGTTGACGAGGCGGTCTTTATCAATCGAGAGGATGACGGCCTTGCGAACTTCCAACTTGTCGAACGGCGCGTGGCCAGTGTCGGGGACGAGGAAGCGGGTGCCGGGGTAGACGTACTGGAAGGTTTGCGGCTTGAGGGGGGCGCTGTTCTTGAAGCGATCCACCTCGGTCGCCGGGATGACCTGATAATCCACGTCGCCGTTCTCGAAGGCCAGCGTGCTCTTCGTGATGTCCGGGACGATCTTGACGGTGATGTATCGCTGACGAATCGCCTTGGCATTCCAGTACTTGTCGTTCTTGACGAGATCCAGCGACTGGTTGTGCTTCCACGCGATGATCTGGAAGGGGCCGCTGGCGAGCACCGGTTTGCCGGTCTTGCCGGGGTCTGTCCACGTCGAGACGCCCTTCGCGTCCGTGTACTTCTTCACCTCGTCCTCGCGCGCAACGTCGGAGGCGATAAACGCCGCCTGATTGGGGATGAGGCCGGCGAACTTGTCGCCGGTGATCTCGAGCGTGCCGTCGTCTATCGCCTTGACGCCCATCGCATTAATTAATGTTCCGAGGTTCGGGTCGTCCGCTTTGGCCTTGGAAATATCGGACGCGCCCTTGATGACGCCGTCCCAGAAGGAACCGTACCCGTTGCCGGTGCGCGGATCCACCTGGCGCCGCAGCGAGTAGACGAAATCCTGCGCCTTGACGGGCTGGCCGTCGCTCCACGTCGCGCCCTTGCGGATCTTGAAGGTGAAGACCGGGCCAGCGTTCGAGTACGATTCCGCCAGTTCGGGCAGGAGATTGAAGTCCTGGTCGTACGCCAGCAGGCCGACCATGTGTTGGGTAATGCCCTGGCAGTACAGATCGCGGTTGAAGTCGTTGTCCACCCCTTCGATGGAGGTGTAATCGAGGAGCAGTTTCTTGCTCTCCGGGCCGGCGGCAGTCGTTGGCGCACCGGCGACGGCCGAGCCCGTCGCGGCGGTGGCGGCGGGTGCCACGGTCGCGGCAGCGGCGGGGGCGGTCGTCGGGGTGGCTGCGGACGCCGCCGAGGCGGAAGGAGCGGTTGTCGCGGCGGGGGCGGTCGTCGGCACGGCGGCGGGCGCCTTGGTCGCGGCCACAGTCGGCGCGCTGGTCGCGGTCGGGCTGCTGCTCCCGCCGCAGGCGGCGAGGGCAGCGGAACCGGCGACGACGCTCGCCATCGCCAGGAACGTCCGGCGCGGCATTCCCGCGCTGCGCAGGTTCTGTTCGAGGTGCGCGAGCGCTTCGGGGTCGCGCAGGGCTTCACGAGCGTCGAGCTGTTTTTCGATGACCATATACTTCCGCTCCTTGCTGTTCTTCGGCGACCGTATGCACGGACGCCGTCGCTGAGGACTTCCCCAGACCCCACGAACCCCCTGCAATCAAACAGATCGCCGCCATGTCGCTGGCTGCGCTCTGGCGATGCCCGACAACTGCGACGCACCCACGCACTTGCGAATACGAGGTATGCATGTATGCTGCGGGTTACATGCCCGCACGCGAAATTTTCAGTCCCTTCAGGTTGGGTAGAGTCTAGCAAATCCTGCAAACGAACGCAAGCGGAAATTCTGACATCCGGACGTAACTCGGCTTTTCCAGTGGTAGCAGACTTTCCGCCCGCCTCTTAGAATCGGCAGGCAGGCTGGAAAACCTGCTACCACCACCTTTTTCTCACACTCCGTCGCAGTGACGGCCGGATGTCAGGAAATTGCGTACTGGGGGTAGTGCGGACACAAAAAAGAAGGGCACCCCACAATGGGTGCCCTCCGTGCTCCCCTCTCCATCGCAATGAAGAGGGATTGGGGGTGAGATTCTTTACTTCGACGGGTCGTGCTTGCTGTCGGCGGTGACATAGACGCGATCCCACAAGCGGGCGAAGATATTGGTGTTCATCACCACGTATCCCTGCTTGTTCTTCGGGACGCCCTGGACATACGGCTTGATCGCGTAGTTATCCGTCCGCCAGTGGATCGGCATGTACGCGAACTGCGTCTGGATACGCGTCTCCGCCTGCATATACAAGTCGAGCCGCTTGGCCTTGTCCGTCTCCGCCGCCGCCTTCTTGGTCAAATCGTCGAAGGTCGGGTCGGTCCACGACTGCCGCGCGCCATTTCCCTTGTTATGGATCGAGAACGTCTGGTAGTACTCGTTGTGGGGGTCCGGGTAATCCTGGTACCAACGGTAGAGCATGAACTGGAGGTCCAGCGCAAACCGGCGCGAGTTCCAGACCTTCGTCTCCAGCGGCTCCAACTGCACATCCATGTTGATGGATTCCTTCAACTGGCGTGCGATCTCGTCCGGGTAGCCGGAGGGGATGTCGAGGTCCGAGGAGTTGTAGGAGAGGGTGATCTTCGGCCAGTTCTTACCACCCTCGTAGGTGGTACCCTTCAGGGCGTCCATCGCGGCCGCCTTGTCGAACTTCTGCAGGTTCTTCAGCTTGTTGTCGTCGTCGTCGAAGTAGCCGAAAACACCGGGTGCGGTCATTGCATAGGCGATCGTGTGAATCTTCTTGCCAACCTGGTTGACGAGGCGGTCCTTGTCAATCGAGAGCAGCGTCGCCTTGCGGACTTCGAGCTTGTCGAACGGCGCGTGGCCGGTGTCGGGGACGAGGAAGCGCGTGCCGGGGTAGACGTAGGGAAACGTCTGGGGCTTGAGGGGGGCACTGTTCTTGAAGCGATCCACCTCGGTCGCCGGGATGACCTGATAATCCACGTCGCCGTTCTCGAAGGGCAGCGTACTCTTCGTGATGTCCGGGATGATGACGGACGTGATGTACTTCTGCCGGATCGCCTTGGCATTCCAGTACTTGTCGTTGCGGACCAGATCAACCTGCTGGTTATGCTTCCACGCCGTGATCTGATACGCGCCGCTGGCGAGCACCGGGCCACCGGCCTTCGCCGGATCGGTCCACGAGGAGACGCCCTTGGCATCTGCGTACTTCTTGACGATGTCCTCGCGGGCGACGACCGCAGCGGTGTACGCCATCTGGTTTGGGATCAGGCCGGCGAATGCGTCGCCCGTCACTTCGAGGGTCCCATCGTCAACCGCCTTGACACCAACGGCCAGCGCGAGCTTGTCGAGGTCCGCCGCCGGGGCATCGGCCTTGGCGGCGGAGAAGTCCGCCGCGCCCTTGATCACGCTGTCCCAGAACGACGCGTAGCCGTTGCCGGTGCGCGGGTCCATCTGGCGCCGCAGCGAGTAGACGAAGTCTTTCGCCGTCATCGGCTGGCCGTCGCTCCATGTCGCGCCCTTGCGAATCTTGAAGGTGAAGACCGGGCCGGCGTTCGTGAACGACTCCGCCAAGTCCGGCAGGACATTGAAGTCTGGGTCGTACTGCAACAGACCGGACTGGTGCTGCGACACGCCGCCGCAGTACAGGTCGCGGTTGAAATCGTTGTCCACCGGCTCGGCGGTGATATTCGAGCCGTCAATGAAGACCTTCGTGCTTTCCGGGCCGGTGGCGGCAACCGGCGAGCCGGTCGTTGCCGAGCTGGCGGCGGTTGTTGAGGCCGGGGCGGCCGTCGCCGCCGCAACGGCGGATGCGGCCGGAGCCGTAGTCGCGGCCGCAGCCGGGGCGGTCGTCGCAGCGGCGGATGCGGCCGCCGTGGTCGGTGCGGCGGACGACGCAGCCGCTGCGGGCTTGGTCGCGGTCGCAGCGGCGGGCGCGCTCGTCGCGGTCGGGCTGGTGCTCCCGCCGCAGGCGGCGAGGGCGGCAGAGCCAGCGACGGCGCTCGCCATCGCGAGGAAGTTGCGGCGTGGCATTCCCGCGCCGCGCAGGTTGCGCTCTAGTCGAGCGAGCATCTCCGGGTCCTGAAATACCTGTTTCTGATCCCACTTGTCCCGAGATTCCATCTTCCCTCCATACTTCGTTTGTGCGTCGCCATGTTCATATGGCTGTCGCTACGCACACTCGTTACCAAATACCGCTGACGTATGTCATGTGCAGTCTAATATAGTGATGGGCAATCCGTCCAATCACCTCCTCCGTCTCCGCGCAAAACGCAATGTGCGGGCAGTAAACGCCTCGTTATCATGCGTAGTGGCACGCGACCCAATGGTCATTGTCGCGTGGTGTCAGGAGCGGCACATCAGTCGTGCAGTTAGGCCGCGCCACTGGACAGCGCGTATGGAACGGACAGCCCGATGGCGGGTTCGCCGGGCTAGGCACATCACCGGTCAACACCATCCGGTTCCGCGACAGGCCGGGGATTGGCACCGGGATGGCGGAGATCAGCGCCTTGGTATACGGGTGCGACGGGCTTTCCGTGATCGTCTTGCTGTCGCCGATCTCCATCATCTTGCCGAGATACATCACGCCGACGCGGTCCGAGATATGCGCCACAACCGCAAGATTATGCGCGATGAAGAGATACGTGAGGCCGAACTGCCGCTGGAGGTCGCGCAGCAGGTTGAGGACTTGCGCCTGGATCGAGACATCGAGCGCCGAAACCGGCTCGTCGCAGATAATCAGGCGCGGGTTGGGCGCGAGCGCACGGGCGATACCAATTCGTTGCCGCTGGCCACCCGAGAACTCGTGCGGATAGCGGTTGACGAAGTACGAGTTGAGGCCGACGACGCGGAGCAGTTCCCGCACCCGCTCGCGTCGCTCTTCCTTGGTGCCGATGCCGATGATATTGAGCGGCTCCGCGATGATCGAGCCGACGGTCATGCGCGGGTCGAGCGACGCCGCCGGGTCCTGGAAGATCATTTGCAGGCCCTTGCGGACCTTGCGCAGTTCCCCGCCGTTGATGTGCGAAATCTCGTGCCCATCGAAGGTGACTTTGCCGCTCGTCGGGTCGTACAACCGGATGATCGTTTGGCCGAGTGTCGTCTTGCCGCAGCCCGATTCGCCGACTAGCCCGAATGTCTCGCCCTTGCGAATCGAGAAAGAGATGCCATCTACCGCCTTGATCGTCGCGTGCCGCCCGAAGCCGCCGACATCGAAGTGCTTCTTGATGTCGTCAACAACGAGGATCGCATCCTGCTCGATTGGTTTAGCGACTTCCTCGATAACTTCCTGTGCCAACGTCGTCTCCTTTAGGGAGTAGGCAGTGGACAGTGGGCAGTACGACGATCCCGCTGCTCACTGCCCACTGCCCACTCGTTACTCGATTGGATGCCAGCACGCCGCGAGATGGAATGGCCCCATTACCTCCAGTGGCGGTGTTTCTTCGCACTGTGCGGTTCGGCGCGGGCAGCGCGGCCGGAACCGGCACCCCTTCGGCGGGTCGCGCAAGTCCGGCGGCAGCCCGCCAATCGGATGCAGCGGCACCTTGACATCCTGGCCGATGCGCGGCACCGAGTTCATCAGGCCGAGCGTGTACGGGTGTCGCGGGTGGCTGAACAATTCCTCGACGGGCGCCATCTCGATGATCTGCCCGGCATACATGACGATCACGCGCTTGCACATCTCTGCGACGACGCCGAGGTCGTGCGTGATGAGGATAATCGCCGTGCCCGTCTCCTCATTCAACTTCCGCATCAAGTCGAGGATCTGCGCTTGGATCGTCACGTCGAGCGCGGTCGTCGGCTCGTCCGCGATCAGCAATTTCGGGTTGCAGGCGAGCGCGATAGCGATCATCACGCGCTGGCGCATACCGCCGGAATATTGGTGCGGATACGAATCGAGCCGTTCCTCCGCGCCGGGGATGCCGACCTGCTTCATCAGTTCGATTGCCCGCTGCCGCGCCTCTTCCTTAGACATATGGAGATGCAGGATCAGCGGCTCGGTCAATTGAAAACCAATCGAGAGCACGGGATTGAGGGAGGTCATCGGGTCCTGGAAGATCATCGCCATGTGATGCCCGCGCACCTTGCGCATCTCGGAATCGTCCATCGCGAGGATGTCGTAGACCTTGTCGTCCACACGGAACGTCACCTGGCCGTCCACGATTTTGCCCGGCGGATTTGGCACGAGACGCATCAACGAGAGCGACGTAACGGACTTACCGCAGCCGGACTCGCCGACGATCCCGACCGTCTCCCCCTCGTCCACCGAGAACGAGACGCCATCCACCGCATAGACGATCCCGGCGCGGGTGAAGAACTGCGTCTTCAGCCCCTCGACTTCGAGAATCGGCTTCCTGCCATTATCACCCGCACCACTCGCCGCCATTGCGCGTGATGTTACCGTTTCAACCACTGATCACTCCTCGGATTTGAACCACGAAGGCGCGAAGGACACAAAGAGGGGTTTTTTGGAATTTCGTTTCTTCTCTTCTCCTCTTCGTGTCCTTCGTGCCTTCGTGATTAAAGTGGTTCCCTAGTTGTTGCCCTTCGGATCGAGGGCGTCGCGCAGACCGTAGCCAAGTAGGACGAAGGCGAGCATCGTCAGCATCACACAGATGATAGGGATGATCGCCAGATGCGGATCGCTGCGGAGGAACTGCTGTCCCTCGGCGACCATGCCGCCCCACGAGGGCTTCGGCGGGCGGATGCCGATGCCGATGAAAGAAAGGAACGCCTCGCCGAAGATCGCGGTCGGGATCGCGAAGGTCGTCGTCACGATCAGTGGCGTCAAACTATTCGGCAATAAATGCCGCATGATGATATAAGTGCCACCCGCGCCCGCCGTGCGTGCCGCCTTGATGTAATCCAACTCTCTCAGCGACAGCATCTGCCCGCGTGTCAGACGCGCCATCGTCACCCAACTCGTGACGCCAAGCGCGAAAACGATGTTGAAGACACCGGGGCCGAAGGCGGCGAGCAGGATAATCGCGATCAAGAGTGGGGGGAGCGTATTAACGAGGTCCGTGAAACGCATCACCGCCGTGTCGGTCGTCCCGGAGAAATAGCCGGCGATGGAGCCGAGCGTGACGCCGATCGCGAGCATGAAAGCGACCGTGCCGAAGCCGACGATCATAGAGGTCCGCGCTCCAAAGACAATCCGGGTGAAGAGATCACGGCCGACATTGTCCGTGCCGAAGGGGAACCAATAATTCGGGCGCGTCCGGTAGAATTCACCCGGCACCTTTTCGGCATACCCATACGGCGTGATGAAGTTCGCGAAGATCGCGCAGAAGAGGATCAGGAGGATGAAGGCGAGGCCAATGACCGCGAGTTTGTTGCGGAACAGTCGGTACACCGCGTCCTTGAGGAGGCTTGTTTGCTTGTAAACCTGTTCCTCGACAAGCGGTAGGGCAATGGCGGTCGTGTCCGCTGTCGTCGGGATGACCGGGATGCCGGGCTGAAATTCGCCGCGATCAGAGATTGCCACAGGGAGACTCCTTCCGCCTACCGGCGACCGACGAAGCGAACACGCGGATCAATCATGCCGTAAACGACATCGAAGACGAGCGTCATCACGGTGAGGAATGCGCCAAACAACAGGAAGATCGCCATAATCATCGGGTAGTCCCGGTTGCTCAGACTCGTAACAAAATACTTGCCAATACCGGGAATGCCGAACGTTTGCTCAACGACGAACGTCCCCGTGCCGATACCGGCGAAGATCGGGCCGATCAGGGTGATCGCGGGCATCAGCGCGTTCTTCAGGACGTGCCGCCCAATGACGCGCCGCTCGCCGACTCCCTTCGCACGCGCCGTCCGTACGTAGTCCGAGCGGATCGCGTCGAGCATGCTGGCGCGGGTGTAACTGGTGATCGTCGCGAGCGGGAGGAAGGCGAGCGAAAGCACCGGCAGGACGTAATCTTTCGGCGTACCGCTCCACGTCGTCTTGAAGCCTAAGTTGAGATGAAAGGTCGCCGGCAAGACGATAATCGTCAGGAAAAGAAGTAAGAACGCGGCGACAAAGTTCGGCAAACTCGCGCCGAAAATCGCGATCAGCGTGCTGAGATAATCCAGTGGACCGTTCTGGTTGACGGCAGCGAGTACACCGAGAAGGATGCCACCCGCGAACGAGAGGAGCGTGGCGAGGAAGCCGATCTTCAGGCTGACCGGGAACTGCTCGACGATGATCTCCTGCACCTTGCGACTTTTGAAGAAGGTGCTGTAACCGAACTCGCCGTGCAACACATTGCCGATCCAGACGACATACTGTACGGGCAGCGGCTTGTCGAGGCCATACTGACGATTCAGGTTCTCGACGTAACCAGCACTCGATTTCTCAATTTGGAACGGGCTACCCGGCGTTGCGTGCATCAGGAAAAAGATCGCCAGAGACATCAGGAGAAGCGTCGGGATCATCCAAAGGATGCGCCCCGTGATATACCTGCCCATGCCGAACCTCCGATTCCAACTGCACCCTCATACGATGAAGTCCCGCCCTGCATGGGGCGGCCCGTCAAATGATTGAGTCGAATGCTCAAACGGCCATTCGTTGCTTCATTCCGGCGGAATGTAGCATGTCCATACCACCGTGTCAATCAAACGATTTCGCGATTTTTATCCCCAGTTTTTGTGCGTCCATACAAGTGCTGTGCTACTCGGTGAACCGGTAGCGGACGAGCGACGCGATCACCACGAATGCGTCGTGCCAGTTGATCTTCTTTCCTTCGTCGAACTCGCGCCCATTATACGAGATCGGCACCTCGTAGATGCGGTGGCCACGCTTAAGGATTTTCGCCGTCATCTCCGGGTCGAAACCCCAGCGGTTTTGTTTCAATCGAAAGGAGCGGGCGACTTCCCGCGTACAGAGTTTGTAGCACGTCTCCATATCGGTCAACGTCGTGTTATAGAGGATATTCGCGACCGTCGTGAGCAGCTTATTGCCGACCTGATGCCAGTAGTACATCGCTTTGTGCTCGCCGAGGAAACGCGAGCCATACACGACGCTGCTGCGCCCTTCGAGGATCGGTCGGAGCAAGGTGGGGTAGTCACGCGGGTCGTATTCAAGGTCGGCATCCTGCACGAGTAGGAAGTCGCCCGTCGCGTTCTCGATCCCGGTGCGTACCGCCGCACCTTTGCCCCGGTTGTGGGGGAGCAGGAAGACGCGCACGCCGGGCAGTTCTGCGAGACCCGGCAAGAGTTCCCGCGTGCCGTCGGTCGAGCCATCGTCCACAAGGACAATTTCGGTTTTCAGGTGGAGCGAGCCGAGGTCCACATCGCGGATACGCCGGACGATTTCCGCGAGTGTCTTGTGCTCGTTGTAGACCGGCACGATAACCGACAGTGTGCGCCACGGCTGCGAAACGGGTTCCTCCGGCCATTGCCAGGACATGCGGCGATGCCTCCTTGGGAGTAGACAGTAAACGGTGGCAGTAGACACTATCTCACCATCTGCTGCGCGGGATACTACCGCATCATTGCGTTTGCTGCATCTCCGGGAGGGGACAGAGCACGCGGAGGCGGTCGCAGAGTGCGGGGAGTGACTCGAAGCGGAAGGGATGCGCCCGCCGTGCGACGTGCGCTCGCAGTTCGTCCACGGTGCGGCGTGCCCGCTCGACGATGCGCGGGGGATAGTGATAGCGCGCAGCGTACTCCGCGAATTCGTCCTCGTCGTGCAGCTCGACGCGGCCGTCGGGGAAAATGACCAGATCGAGATCGAGATCGGTGTACCACACGGCCGGTTCGGGTTCGACGCGCCAGCGCGGCGTCTTCGCGACATTGCAGTAATAGCCGCGCAGATCGCCCGACACGGCGTCATATCCCGCGATGACATTCCACCAGCGGTCGCGCCAGAAGAACTCCGCCGTCACATCGCCGGGCCGGAAGATTGGGGAGCGCCCCGCCACCTCCGACCCGAAAACGCCCGACACGATCACATGGCACGGCCGCCACCGCAGCACCCGTACCGGATACGAGAATCGCGGTCGTTCCCCCGTTCGCGCATGGTACAGCGCGACGCGGGCCATCGTTGGGGTCTCCAGAGGCATCACGAGTCTGCACCCATGAGGGAGCAGTGAAGCCAGTGGTGGCGGGCTTCAGCCTGCCACATCTCCAACATCGTGCCAGAAACCGTCATACGTCCAGCCATCCTCTACAATCTCTGCCTTCACGGCATTATTTACGATGTACGTTGCCTTCTCCAAGTACTCCGCTTCATTGCGAATAATCCGATCGAAGGATTCGCGTTGCCAGAGTTGTCCCGTCGTCCGCCGATGCGTGTTGATGCGGTAGGCACTCCCGCCCTTCACGCGTTGGAGGATTACGGGTAATCCGTACCACTTGCCGGGAATCTGTCGGAGCGGTGTTGCCAAGATGTGTGCGTGGTTTGCCATGACAGTCAGCATATGAACATGCCACATCTGCTCATGCAGCGCGAGGATCGCCTGCTTGACGACCTCACGTTCTTCTCTTGTCAGTGGCGCCGCCGTTTCTGGTTTGAAGAGCCGAAATGTGATGAAATACTTTGAACCACCTTGTTGGAAATGGGGCAGATCCCGTCTACGCGCGTGAAATTCGTCCGTCACGGTGCCTGCTTTGCCCACTCAACACTCCGATTTGTACGTTCCGGGGCGGGCAATGACAAGCAATGGCAGGCTAAAGCCCGCCACCACCAATATTACAGGATGAAGTTGCTCAGGTCTTCGTCGGCGGCGATGTCGCCGACTTTGTCGCGGACGTAGACGGCGTCAATCGTGATCGTCTGGCCGCGAAACGCCGTGGCATCGAAGGACAATTGCTCGATGACGCGCTCAACGATGGTCGCCAGGCGGCGCGCGCCGATGTCCTGCGTGCGATTGTTGACGTCTGCTGCGAGCCGCGCCATCTCTTCCAAGCCGTCGTCGGTGAACTCGATATCTACGCCCTCGGTGGCGAGCAAGGCGACATATTGCTTCGTCAGCGCGTTGCGCGGCTCCCGCAAAATTGCCAGCAGGTCCGTTTCGGTCAGGCTTCGCAGTTCGACGCGGAGCGGGAACCGCCCCTGCAACTCCGGGATCAGGTCGGACGGCTTCACGCCGTGGAAACTGCCCGCCGCGATGAAGAGGATATGGTCCGTTTTCACTGGGCCGTAGCGCGTCATCACGACCGAGCCTTCGACGATGGGGAGCAGATCGCGCTGCACGCCCTCGCCGGAAACATCCGCGCCATACTCGCCATTGCGCGAGATTGTCTTGTCAATCTCGTCAATGAAGACGACGGCGGCATCCTCGGCGCGGCGGATGGACTCGTCCACCACGGCGTCGAAGTCCACCATCCGGTACGCTTCCTGCTGGGTGAGGATGCGCCGCGCATCGCGGACACTGACGCGGCGCGAGCGGCGGCGCGACGAATTACGGCTCAGGTCGTCCAGAAAGTCGCCGTAGCTGCTTTCATCGTAGGGGCCGTCGTCGCCGTACTCGTCGAAGAACTGCTCGATGTCAATCTCGACCGTGACGTCTTCGAGCAAGTCCTGATTGAGCATTTCCAGCAGTTTCTTGCGCTGCCGCCGCTGCCGTTGCGCGGCGCCCGCATTTTCGACCGCCGGTTCGGGTTTCTCCACCGGTGCTGCCGCCCGCCGGTTAGTGCGCGGACGGCGGTCATTGTCTGTTTGTTCGAGCAGGTAGGTAATCAGTCGCTCCCGCGCGGCGACCTCCGCCTGGCTTTTCACCGCTTCGAGGCGCATCGAATGGAGATTGGAGATCGAGACTTCCACCAAATCGCGAATGATGGACTCGACATCGCGGCCGACATAGCCGACCTCGGTGAACTTCGTCGCCTCGACCTTGATGAACGGGGCATCCACGATCTTCGCGACGCGCCGGGCGATTTCCGTTTTGCCGACGCCCGTCGGCCCCATCATCAGGATGTTTTTGGGCGTCACCTCATCGCGCATGTCCTCGCTGAGAAGTTGCCGCCGGAAGCGATTGCGCAGGGCGATAGCGACGGCGCGCTTCGCCTCATTCTGCCCAATGATGTACTTGTCGAGTTCCGCGACAATCTCGGCAGGCGTCATCGCCGCCGGTGGAGCGGCATCGGTGACAGCCGGCGCGACGCCGTTCGGCGGGCCGGCGTTCGCGGCCTGCGGCGGCTGGCGATTGTCGCGGGGCGTGGTCGTCGTAACCTGTTCCGTTGCGCTCATCGTACAGTCCTTCGGCGATACGGCAGGGCGGATTCTTCCTTGCCGACCGTCAGCACGGTAATGTGGTCGTTGGTGTAGATGCAGGTATCGGCGGCGATATGCATCGCTTTATCGGCGATCTCCTTTGCGGAATACGTTGTTCCATCAAGATACGCCTTTGCGGCGGCGAGTGCGAACGGCCCACCGGAACCGATAGCGATCACGCCCTCGTCCGGCTCGACGACATCGCCCTCACCGGAAAGCAATAGGATTTGGTCGCAGTCCGCGACGAGCAGTTGCGCTTCGAGGCGGCGCAGGTAACGATCCGTCCGCCATTCCTTCGTCAGCTCGACGGCGGACTTGCGCAGATTGCCGCTGTGCTCGTCCAGTTGCGCCTCGAACTTCTCGAACAATGTCAGCGCGTCCGCGACAGCCCCGGCGAACCCCGCCAATATCCGGCCGTCGCCGAGTGTACGGACCTTTTTCGCGCCGTGCTTCATCACGACATCGCCGAAGGTGATTTGCCCGTCGCCCGCCATCGCCACGATGTCGCCGCGTTTCACCGCAAGAATCGTCGTGCCGTGCTTGCGCGGCAGGAGTGGTTCATTCATATATGGCATGGGTTTTTGTCATTCCCTTTGGTATACATCCATCTGTCATCAATGCAGCGTACATCAGCAATGAGGGATGAGCAATGAGCAATGAGGCGAAAGGGATTTTCGCCCCACACATTGCTCGTTGCTCATCCCTCATTGCTTCGATTTAGTCCGCCGAAACTGCGACGGGTTCCGGGGCAACTTTGCGCGGATCGGTATTGGTGGTGTAGTCGCAGTCCGGGTAATGGTTGCAACCATAGAAGACGCGATTGCCCTTGCGGGTTTTGCGCTGGACGAGTTCGCCGGTGGCGCACTGCGGGCAATGGATGCCCGTCGTCACCTCGATCTTCTTGCTCGTCTTGCACGTCGGGTAATCCACGCAGGCGATGAAGCGACCGAACCGCCCGGTTTTGACGACCATCGGCTTGCCGCAGGTCGGGCAAATGTCGTCGGTCGGCTCGTCGGGCGCTTTGGCGTACTGCGGCGGCGCGCCGGAACCTTCGAGTTGC
>JBBRLR010000029.1:0-45040 GCA_038231255.1 Thermomicrobiales bacterium
CGACTCGCTGATCTCCACGAACGGCCACCACCCGCAGGAATGGAGCTACCTGACGCGCAAGATCAAGGATGTCGCCGGTTCGTACTTGTACGAGCAAACCCGCCGCCGCCCGATGATTATGCCGATGGTGATGGAAGTCTAGCGCGGCTCGCGTAAGGCGATCATGCCTGAACTCTTGGAGAACGAAAGCGGCGGCGTGCGATGAACCTCGAACCGCTCGGGCGAGCATCATTCACGCCGCGAGCGCGCGACGCAGCGGCAGGACGACCGGGACAATCGCAATCGTCAGCACCGCCATGACGAGGAAGAGCGCGGTCAGCCCCGCGCGGTCCGCAAATGCACCGTAGAGTAGCGGCGCGACCGCTCCACTCGTCAACGAGACCGTGAATATCGTCCCGTATGCCCGTCCGCGCTTCTGTCCCGGCGCGAATGCCGTCACCGCCGTCGCGAGGGCGGATGCAGTACCGCTCACCGCGAAGCCGTAGCACGGGGCGAGGGGGAGCGCCAGCCACGCCGGTCCCCACACGAATCCCAGGAGCGTGGCAGCCGTCAGGGCCTCCGTCCCCACGATCACCACCAGTGTGCCCCAGCGGTCGCTCAGCCAGCCACAGAGGAACTTCCCGACTGCTCCCGAGGCGAAGGCGATACCGAGGAGGGTGCCGCCGCGTGTGAGACCGAATCCCTCGCGGGCGAACAGGAACGGCAGGAAGGTGAGCGATGCGCCCTGGGTCGCCGAATCAAGTGCACCACCGATAATGAGCAGCGTAAATCCCGGCCGGATCGGCGCGTCACCCACAGATGCATCGCTGGCCGCGACGGGAGGCGGGTTGGGGAGCAGCGTCGCACGGCGCATGTACAGGACAAGGGCAACAAGGCTCGTGGAGAGACCGAGGACGATCAGCGGGGAGCGCCAGCCGGCACGGACGGCGAGCACGCCGACGAGCAGGGGTGCGAGGAGCTTGCCCAGATCCCCCGCGAAGTGGAGCGTGCCGAGCGCGGTGGCGGTCCGGTGCGGCGGGCTGGTGCGCGCCACGAGGGTGGCGCCGAGCGGATGCTGGGCGTTGCCGCCGATCCCGCCGATGAGTGCGACCGCGAGCAGCACCCCATACCCGCTCGCGAGGGCGAGTGCCGCCAGGCCGAGGCCGATCCAGGCATTGCCGACAAGCAGCACCGACACCTCACCGAACCGCTCGCCGAGCAATCCAGCGGGTATTTGGAAGAGGCTCGACGCGCCGGAGAAGGCTGCGCGCACAAGTCCGACCTGGGCAAAGGAGAGATGGAGGTCGGCGGCAATCAGCGGTAGGAGCGGATAGAGCAGCGCGGAACAGGCGTCGGTCGTGAAATGGAGGGTCGAGGCAAGGAGCAATGCGCGATTGGCGAGTTGCTGTGTAGGAGGGGCGACGGAGCGGCGGGGCGAATGGGCGGCGGTGAGCGCACGGCGACGGCAGACAGGCATCGAGGGATCCCTTCGCTCGCCCGGCGGGATGCCGGGCACATTAATCGGGACCTCAGGCCTTTTATGCCGTCAGTTGCGCCGCCGTAAGCACGGCGGTGGCATCGCTCGGTCCTGCCCTCCGCGCCCTCGTTCGTCACACGGGCGTGCAGCGGAACCCTAGATGCAAGCGGGCGCATCCTATCAGTGGCAACGGGGCAACGCAAGAATACAGCCTGGTACCCTGGTACCTCAGGACATAGCAATTGTGTACGGACACATGTAGAATGTATCCGAAGCATTGTGTTTCTAGGGGGAAGGCGGGAATGTGGCAGGGACAGCGACAACACCGAAACGCCGGTCGAATACGCCCGCGCCCTCCCGGCGACCGACGAAATCGCCGCGCCGCACGGCGCCTAAGCCGAAGATGACTGCACCGAAGCGGTCGGCACCGCGCGGCCCGCGACCCGATCCGTGGATGGCGTTGCATCCCGGCCTGCGTCGCGACCTAATCGGCGTTGGGCTGATCGTCCTGACGCTCCTGACAATCGGCGCGTTGCTCGCGGGAGAGCAGGCGGGGCTACTCGATTTCTGGCGGCGCGCGCTCGTCACCGCGTTCGGCTGGGGCGCGGTTGCGGTTCCGGCGTTGATCGGCGTTTGGGCGGCGGATACGCTGCTCGAAAAAGATGAGACGCGCACCGGCCCCTCATATCACGCCATCGTCGGCAGCGGCCTGATCGTGCTCGCCATCCTCGGCCTGCTGCATACGCTCGCGGACGATCCGCTGCGATGGGCGGAATCGCACAAGGGCGGCGGGTACCTCGGGTATTTCCTCAGCGCCTTTCTCGCGCGCGGCCTCGGCGCCTTCGGCGCGGGCGTCGTATTGCTCGCGCTGCTGATCGCCGGGATCGGCATATTCATGAACAACGAACTTCGCTACATTTTCGCCCGGTTGCGCGGGCCGGGACGGGCAGAGGCGGCGAAGGACGCTCCGCTAATGATGCGGGCGGCAACGATGCCCGCGCAGATGGTCGCCGCACCGCCGATGCTGCCGAAGGGTCGCAACGAGCGCGCCGCCCCACTCGATGACATCGGCCCGCCGCCGCAGCAGGTAATCACGCCGCCACCGATTATCCGCCGCCCGGAGCCGAAACCGGAGCCGAAACCGGATGTGACGCTGGATGTGACGCCGGTGGCGCCGCAACGGACGGTGCGTAAGGACCCACCCGCACCGCCAACCCCGCCGCCCCTCAAGGCCGAACCCGCCAAGGAAGCGCCCGAACCGCCCGTCGCCGAGCCGATGCGCTGGACGCTGCCGACGATTGCCCACATGGATCGCTACCCCGATGTAACCGTGAGCGAGGAGGACCTCGAACAAAAGGCGCAGGTGATGGAGCAGACCCTCGCTAGTTTTCGCGTCGAGGCGACGGTGCGCGAGATCAATCCTGGCCCGGCGGTCACGCAGTTCGCGCTGGAGCCCGGCATCGGCGTTAAGGTGCGGCGGGTGACGGAGTTGCAGAATGATCTCGCACTGGCGCTCGCCGTCCCCGCTCTCCGCATCGAAGCGCCGATTCCCGGCAAGAGCCGTATCGGTATCGAAATCCCGAACAACACCATCGCCACGGTCGGCCTGCGCGAGGCGCTGGAATCGAGCGACTACGCCGCCGCCCGCGCGAAACTGCCGATCCCGCTCGGTCGCGATGTGAACGGTCATTATCAGGTGGCCGACCTCGCGAAGATGCCCCACTTGCTCGTCGCCGGTTCGACGGGCAGCGGCAAGAGCGTTTGCATGAATGTTATCATCGCTGCCCTGCTCCTGAATCGCACACCGGACGAGCTGCGCTTCGTGATGGTGGACCCGAAGATGGTCGAGATGACTGAGTACAATGGCATCCCGCATCTGCTAGCGCCCGTCGTCACGGACATGGAAAAGGTGATCGGCATTCTGCGGTGGGCCGTGTCGGAGATGGAGCGGCGCTACCAGCTCTTCATGCGCTCCGGCGTGCGCAACATCGAGGCGTACCACAAGCGGAGCAAGGAACTCGGCCCGCATCTGGAGAAACCGCCGGAGAACATCCCCTATATCGTCATCATCATCGACGAGCTCGCGGACTTGATGATGACCGCGCCGGACGATGTTGAGAACGCACTCGTCCGCCTCGCCCAGAAGGCGCGCGCGACGGGGATGCATCTGATCCTCGCGACGCAGCGTCCCTCCGTGAATGTTATCACGGGCCTCATCAAGGCGAACTTCCCCGCCCGCATCGCCTTCGCGGTGACAAGCCAGATTGACAGCCGCGTCATCCTCGACACGATGGGCGCGGAGCGGTTGCTCGGACGCGGCGATATGCTCTACAAGGCGGCGGACTCGGACAAGCCGCAGCGCATCCAGGGCGCGTTCGTCTCGGACAAGGACATCTCGGCGATTGTCTCGCACTGGCGCATCCTCGCGCCGGAGCCGCAGTACAAGCCGGAGGTCGTCGAACCGCCGGACGACGGCAAGACGATCCGCGAGGAACCGGGCGGCGACAACCTGATTGACCGGGCGCGCCAACTGGTGCGCGAGCAAGGCTGGGCGAGTACGAGCATGCTGCAAAGCAAATTGCGCATTGGCTACAACCGTGCCGCACGTCTGATCGAAGCGCTCGAACGCGAGGGGATCATCGGCCCGCAGGATGGCGCGCGTCGCCGACAGGTAATTGATGGCGAATCGGTGGTGGATGATTACCCAGAGGACGATGAGGAGTAAAAAGGCGAATATGCCAACGCCGGAAGGTCACCTTCCGGCGTTTTCGTTATGATGGCCCCATCTTTCCGCTAATCGGCCATCGTGACGACCGGAACAGGTGCGGCAAATTCTTCCGCCACCTTCGCCTTCGCGAAACAGGATGAGCACAGGACAGGCCGACCATTGCGCGGCAAGAAAGGAACCGTCGTTTCCTGGCTGCACTCAGCGCAGACAACCATGTGCATCATGCGCGGCGGTTCGAGGCCGAGGCGGGCCTTGCGGGCGGCGCGGCACTCGGGGCAGCGGGCCGGCTCATTAACCAACCCCTTTTCGGCGTAAAAGAGCTGCTCCCCGGCGGTCCAGGTGAATGGTTTTCCACAATCGCGGCATGTGAGCGTCCGATCTGAAAATTCCACGACAGAAACCCTCCTGCTTCCCCACGTCCCGTTCCCCAAATGGCTCAGGCATATCCTCACGCCTGTCTTAACGCAACAATGATCGGTTTTGTGAGTGGTATTTACGAACAAACATCACGTTTCCTGAGGTGCGTCGCTTTCTCCACTCACCCAATCACGTTGCTGCCCCCAAATATACCAGATAACCCTTGCGGATTGCAAGAGGGCAAGGGCAGCGATTTTCCGCATCGTGAAGCACGAATCTCGGTTGACGATTGACGCAATGCGGCGGTGTGCCCTGGTAGCGTAAGGTTGCCGCCTGCGTCCCTGTGTCTAGAACGCAGGCTGATGAACATTGACAACGTGATCGGGTAATAGTCGGGGACGCAGGCTGAAGCCTACGCTACCATGCTTTGCGACACCAGAATGGGCGCGCTAGCGTTCTGGGAATTGCGTCGTGTCTGCGGGCGGGGGTTTGATCCAGCCGCGCGCTTCGAGCAACTCCTCGCCGAGGCGACCGAGCGTGATGCGCTTTCCTTCGTCGAGTTCCGGGTGGTATTCCAGCCGCCCACGCTCGAAATACTGCACATTCAGGCCGTTCTCGGTCAGTTCCTCGGAGATCGGGAAGCCGAACCGATTAACGCCATCGTTTTCGTCCCAGTACTTCTTGAAGCCCGACGCGAGTGAGTGCCCGGTTTCTTTAAGGAAACGCCGGTCGGGCGCATCTGGGAAGGGCGCAATGGGATCGAATTTGCGGTCCCGCGTTAGCTCGGTGCCGACGAGGCCGATGCGCCGGACGCCTGTTGCCTTCACGTATTCGAGTTTTGATCGCTCGAAATACTGTGCCGTCACCTGCTGCCCGTCCGGCGCGATGTCCGGAAATTCCTCGGTGATCGGATAGCCGAAATAGGCGAGGCCACCGCTGGATTGCCAGAATTCCTTGAAGCCGTATTTGAGGTAATGGCCGGTTTGCGGGGAATACGTCACATCCGGCTCCGGTGCGGTCGGCGGCTCAAGCCGATCCGAGGGCAGTTTCGAGACCAACTGCACGGCGGTGACGCGGGCGCTGAATGCATCACTCTTCAGCCAGCCAACAAACGTCCCCGCCACAAACGGCACGCGCGCGTCGCCGCTGCGGGTGAGGGTGTACTCGGTGTTCTTTTTCGTGTCGTACGAGAAGACATTGGGCGCGCCGTTGCGCCAATCTTCCCAGACGACGACATCGCCGCTGATCGCCGGGCGCGCGACGCGGTGATCTTTCGCCAGCGTTTTTGTCTGCTTCGTCTCGATATCGTACAACTTCAGCATCGGGTTGCCCCCGGCGAGTCCCTGATCGAGATAGACGACGGAGTTGCCCGCAATCTGCGGGTAATCCTGATCGCCTGGGCCGGAGGCGACCGGAAACGTCCGTTTCTCTTTGACGCCGTACCCCATAATATCCCACGATCCGTCATGATAGACCTCGTACAGGACCGTGTTGCCGTTGACCGCCGTATAGCCGTGCGCGCCACCGCCGACCGCGATGGGGAACTCGGCGCTGGTCGTCATGTCGTAGCCGTAAATGTCCCAGTCGCCGCCCCGCTTGTCGCCGAAGACGATCAGCGAGCCGCTGACGGACGGGCGGCGCTTCGGCCCCGCGCCGATGTTCGGCAACGGAATCACCTTGTGCCGGGCGAGATCGTAGGCGCCGATGGTCTGCGCCTGCGGCGTTGCAGCGGTCGGCGTACCGATTTGTGTCTCGTCTGGGGGAGGTGTGTTCACCCAAACGAGCGTTTGAGCGTCCAGTGAAGGCTGGCTGCGATCCGTGCCCGGTGTGGGGAGCGGCACCGCGAGGGCAAGCCGCTGCTCCTGCCCCTCGTCCGTGTCGTAGGTGACGACATCGAAGATACCCGTCCGGCGATCTGCCCAGGTGATTACTGTGCCCGCCATCACCGGGTCCGTCTGGTCGGCGGTCGGGGCGGCGGTCATCACGGGCTTGATCGTGAATGGGTCGCTCGTTGCCGCACGTACCGATGTCGGCATACCGCTGATTACGAGCGTACACAAGAGCAGACCGGCGGAGAGATGCCGAAGGCATGTAATCGGAATCGGAATCGGAATCGGAATCGGAATTGAAAGATGGTGCTTCACTGTTTCCCTCGAAGGCCCCAACGTTATGCAAACTGTACGTACGATGCACCCCGTGCGCGGCAGTATAACACATGGGGAAGTTCGGGGTTCGAGGTTCGAGGTTCGGAGCGGAATCCTCGAACCCCGAACCCCGAACTTCCCCCCATGCTAGAATGCGCCGAACGAAGCGACGAGACGGAGGAAGCGAGGAGCGAGAAATGAACGCATCGGAAGCGCTGGTGCAAATGCTGATCGAGACCGGCGTGACGCATATTTTCGGCTTGCCGGGCGACACGAGCATGTCGCTGTACGATGCCCTGTATCACCGCCACGACGATATTCGGCATGTGATGTTCCGCGACGAGCGTTCCGCCTCGTTCGCGGCGGACGCCTACGCGCGTTTCACGAACCGGATCGGCGTCACGGAGGGTCCATCGGGCGGCGGCGCGACATACATTGTGCCGGGTGTCGCGGAGGCGCACGGTTCGGCGGTGCCGCTGCTCTGCCTGACGACGGACACGCCGGTTTCGGAAGAAGGACGGGGAGTCCTGACCGAACTCGATCAGGTGACGCTCTTTACCGCCGTGACGAAGTGGACGACGAAGATCAAGACGAGCGAAGGACTGCCGGACGCCCTGCGGCGCGCCCTCCGGCTCGCGACCAGCGGGCGACCCGGCGCGACGCACCTCGCGCTGCCCGCCGATGTGCTGGCGGGCGACATTGGCGATACCTCGACGCACACCGATCCGCTCTGGGGTAGCACGCCCGCCGCCCCCGTCCGGCCCGATCCCGCCGCCATCGAACGCGCCGCACGACTGATCGAAGGGGCGGAACGCCCGGTTATCGTCGCCGGTGGCGGCATCCACGCGTCGCGCGCCTGGGACGCGCTGACGCGGTTCGCCGAAACGCTCAATGTGCCTGTCGCGACGAGCATTAATGGTAAGGGGAGCATCGCGGAGACGAGTCCGGTCAGCCTCGGTGTCGTCGGTGGCAACGGTGGGCGGCCGTATACACGGCGGGCGCTGATGGAGGCCGATCTCGTCTTCTTCATCGGTACGCGCACGGACAGCGTGACGACGCTCAACTGGAGCCTGCCCGCCAAGCCGGAACACGGCGGCCCGGCGGTGATCCACCTCGATGTGGAGCCGTGGGAAGTCGGCAACAATTACCACGCGGCGGTGCCGCTGATTGGCGACGCGCGCCTCGCACTCGACGATTTGCTCAGTGCAATCGCGTATCCATCCGCAGTCGGTCAGCGCAACGCGGCGCGAATTGCGGCGCTCGGTGACGATGCTGCGGCATGGTGGGATGGCGTGCGCGCCGACGGCATGCGCGACGGGCAGCCGATCCATCCCGCGCGGCTCATTCGGCACCTGCGCGACGCCCTACCGGACGACCCGCTGATCGTTGCCGATCCCGGCACACCGACGCCATACCTCGCCGCACAGTTCCAGATGCGGGTCGCGGGGCGCGGCTTCGCGATCCCGCGTGCGCACGGTGGCCTCGGCTACGCGATCGGCGGCAGCGTCGGTGCGGCGATGGCGGCGCGGCCGGGCCAGCGCGTTGTGGCGATGACGGGAGACGGCTCGTTCGGCATGTCCTGCGGCGATCTGGAGACGATCAGCCGCATCGGTGCGCCGGTCGTCGTCATTTTGTGCAACAACGGCTCGTTCGGCTGGATCAAGGAGCTGCAGCACCTCTACCACGACCGCCGCTACTACTCTGTGGATTTCTCGACCGAGACGGATTACTGCGCGATTGCCCGCGCCTTCGGCTTCAAGAGCGTGCGCATCGCCGACCCCGCCGACCTCGAAGGTGCAATTCGGGCCGCCTTCGCGGACGGTGGTCCATACTTTCTCGATGTCCTGACCGCTTCCCCGATGGAGGAAACTCCACCCGTCGCCGCTTGGGAAGCGGCCGTTGCAACACGTACGTCGGGCGACGATTAAGGTCAATATGAGCCACAGAGACAAAGAGATCACAGAGGTTACAGAGGGCGGAGGAATTTCATCTCCATTTTGAATCTTCTCTGTGTCCTCTGTGGCTCATTCGTTTCCGATTTGAGGGAGGAAAGATATGGCGTTGGAGCAGATTCGGGCGATTCTGGATGTGGACACGGGGGTAGACGACGCGATGGCGATTGCGCTCGCGGTCGCTGCGCCAACGATTGATCTCGTCGCGGTGACGACGGTCGCCGGGAATGTCGAACTCGATCACACGACGCGCAATACGTTGCGGGTGCTCGATTTCATCGGTGCGGAAAAGGTCCCGGTCTATCGCGGCATGAGCCGCCCGATGGACCGGCCGCTGCACACCGCATCACATATCCACGGGACGGATGGGCTGGGCGGCGCGGACATCCCGCAGTCGGAGCGGACGGTTGAGGCGTTGAGTGCGCCGCAGTTCCTGATTGATGCGGCGCGCACATGGCCCGGCGATCTCACCTTCATTTTCGTCGGGCCGCTGACGAATCTCGCGGTCGCTGTCGCGCTGGAACCGGAGTTGCCGCGCCTCGTCAAACGGCTCGTCATCATGGGCGGCGCATTTCGGATGCCGGGGAACACGACCGCGACGGCGGAATTCAACATCTTTGCGGACCCGATGGCGGCGGCGCAGGTGCTGGCGGCGGGCTTCGACGCGACGTGGGTCGGCCTCGATGTGACGACCAGGGCGGTCTTCGCTCGCGCGCAGTGGGACGCGCTCGAAGCAGCAACCGCGCCGAATGCGCAGATCGTGCGGAAAGCGGGCGCGCAGATGTTCGTCACCTTCAATCGCCCCGTCTTCCAGTTGCACGATCCGCTCGCCGTTGCGGTCGCGGCGGACCCGACGCTTGTGGACGCACCGGAGGAAGCCGTGATGATCGAGACCGGCGGCGACTATTCTGCCGGCCAAACGATCATCCAGCGACCGGGCCGCGAAGGCGGCTTCGCGACCAAGGTGGCGAAGACGGTTGATACCGCGCGTTTCGGGGCGTTCTTCACGGAGACGTTGGATCTGCCACGGGGTTAGGCAATAAACGGTTCCAGATACCGTTGCGCGAGGATTAGACCGCGCTGCGACTTTTCTTCGGAGCCTTCGTAGATCGGGTCCTCGTGCTCGATGGAGACCGCGCCGTTGTATCCCTGCTCGCACAGCGCGGCAAGCACTTGACGCCAATTGACGACGCCGTAGCCGGGCAGACGGTAGCGCCACCAGCCTGAACTGCGATAACCCTCGGTGAAAATCTGGCCCACAACGCCGTACTCATACAGACCGTCGGCGATGATCTCCGTGTCTTTGGCGTGAACATGATAGATACGCGGTGCGAACTCGCGCAGGACACGCATGTGATCGATGCCCATCCAGATGAAATGCGAGGGATCGAAGCACAATCCGAGGGCGGGGGAATCGAAGGCGGCAAAGACGCGCCGGAACATCTCCGGCGAGTAGCAGAGATTGCGCCCCCAGCCGAACCACGGTTCCAGCGCGATGTGGATACCGAAGCGATCCGCCGCCGCGACGACCGGTCCCCAGGTCGCGACGAAGCGGTCGAAGTTCTGCGCCGGTGAGATCGCCGAGTCAACATTGTTGAGCATGCCGAGGCAGACGGTGATGCCTTGCCGCGATGCCTGCTCGAAATACTCGATCAGTGTCCGTACCGCGCCATCTCGCACGCGGCGATCCGGCGAGAAAATTTCGTTCGCGGTCGGCGCGGTGACGGTCGGCACGCCAACGCGGAGGCCGGCAGCCGCAGCAACATCCCCGCCGTCCGGCAACACCTTGTGCGTGTCCACAAAGGCGAAGCCGTGCTCCTTCGCCCACGCGCACAGTTCGGGGTAGGAGACCTCCCGCAGATCGCGCGGGACGATGAATCCGAGATGCATAGGGTCTCCCTTTGCGAAGATGTCCGGCTCCCCTCTCCATCGCCGCCCGGAACTCGCTGATTCCGTACTCTTCGGGCGATGGAGAGGGATCGGGGGTGAGGCTCGAAGCGGGCGCGCAGGCTGAAGCCCACGCCACCAAATAGTATTACGGTCGCGCCGCTTCCAACGCCGCCGCGATGCTGCCGAGCCGTTGATCGCGTTCCGCCACGAAGCGCTGGATGCCCTTGAGGATGTAGTCGGGCGACAGATGCGCCTCCTCATATACCTCGGCGGGACTGCCGCCGGTGCGCCAGCGGTTGTCGAAGTCGGACGACATCGCGTACTCGTCCGCGAGTCGGTGCGTCACCCAGTCGCGCATCAGGCGGCGGGCGCTATTGGTGATGTAGGTCATGTCGAGCTGGTCAGCGGGCGAGATGATCTGTGTCTGATACTCCTTCGGCTGCCGCTTGAACAACTCCGGGCTGACGACGGCGACGAGTTTGACATTCAGTCCGAGTTCATCAAGTTTCGGCAATAGGCTGACCGTGTTCGCCGTGGACAGCGTGCCTTGAACAAGGATCGTGCCGCCGCGCGGCTGGCCTGGCTTGTAATCGCGAATCAAGTACGCGCCCTTTGCCGCCTCGAAGTGGGAGGCCATGCCGAGCGCGGCGCGGTCGGGAATCTGAATCGGCGGTCGGGTCAGGTGGAGCGCGATGATCGGCACATCCGCCGCGAACGCCGCGCCGAGGAGCACCGGTACCTCGTTGTGCTCCCACGGTATGAGATTGATGATGCGCCCTTCGGGGAAGAGTTGTGTCACACCCGGCGAGAAGATACCGAAGTGCGTCCGCGAGTCTTCCGCCGTCTCCGGGCCGGAGTGGCCGGCGACCCAGAGCACTTTGCCGACCTTGAAGTCCGAATCCTGCGCCAGTTGGCTGAACAGCCGCATCAGGCCGTACTTCAGGTACGAGAACGAAGCATACGTGGAGTGGGCGGCGTAGAAACCGTCGAAGTTCTCATAGGGCGTCGGGGAGAAATTGACCGTCGCGATGCCCGCGCTGATACCGGAGTTCGTAAACTCAGTGATCTCCTGCGGCAAGAGCGCGCCGTCCTGGTTTTTGTTGCGGTCGTAGCGGCCCCAGCCGGGTACGTCGCCGTACCCTTCCGCGAAGCCCGCGATGTTCGTGGATTCGGACAGGTCCGCCGACATGGCGATAAAGAGTGGCCGTCCGTAGTGCTGTCGGCCGATACTGTTGATATACGCCCCCCATTTGGCGAAAGCGGCGCGGTTCGGCGCACTCGCACCGGGCTTAACGAAGAGGTCGTCCGGGTAATTCTTGAAATCCCAGAATCGTTTGTCCTCGAAGGGATTCTTGCTGGTGTCCAGCTTGAAACTCGGGATTTCCTCCGGCACGGAGTCGCCGAGTTCGACGAGGCGGTCGGCCAGATAATCCACGAGCGCGTCGTCGCTCGTGATCGTGTCCGCGATCACCTTCAGGTTCGCCTCGAACTGGGCGCGCATCGCACCGGCGTCGGACGGTGCGGCCTCGCCAAACCCTTCCCACTTCGCGCCGTATTTGTCCGCGAATTCCTTGCGGCCCTGCCAGAAGATGTCGGAATTGAGTTTGTGCGGCGTGCCGTGCGATTTGTAGCCGGTGACGCCGTAGCCGCGCCCCTTGATCGTCTTGAACCACGTCATGTTCGGCACATGATCCGGGTTCGGCGTCTCCATCGTTTCGAGCAGGGCGCGCGTCACGGCCTCGTACTCCGAGCCATGCTCTGTGCCGTGGACGCGGAAACCGTACGGCTCGAACCACGAGGTCGGCGTGCCATTGACGACATCGCTGATCCCCATCGCGTCAATGCCGAAGTCGTTCCAGTCAATCAGATAGTGCAGGTTATCGAGGCCGAGGCCCCACGCCGAGTTCTTCGACTCGTGCGACGCGCCGGCGGTCAGGCCGCCCTCGCCGTCCACCGCGAAGACCTTGACGCCCGCCGCACCCGCGCGCTTCAGCGCCACGGCCTCGCCCACCGCCGCCGGCGAGCCGTGCCCGGTCGGGCCGGTGTTGAACTTGAGGAAGAGTGTCTTGCCTTCCATCTCGGCGTGCCCCGCGAGGCCGTCGTGCCGGCGAAAACCGAGCAGGTCGTTCCACATTAACTGCCGTCGCTGGGCCTCCGGTACGGCGTACCGTTTGTCGCCGGTGCGCTCGAACTTCGCGCGCAGCGCCGTATTGTAGGCCGCAAGCGCCGCATAGACGAGCGGCACGGTGTGCCCCGCGACGAGCACGTAGCGGTCGCCGAACCGTTGTTCGGGGTGCCGGATGTCCCAGCGCATGAAGCCGCCGAGGGTGAGGGCAACGAACATATGCCGCTTCGACCGCGAACCGCCGGGGTGGCCGCTCTGGCGGTAATTCTCGAAGACGTCAATGAAGTTATCAATGCAGTCGCCGATCTTCTCCCAGTGCGGGAATTGTTTTTCGAGTTCGGACTGCCGGACGCTCACATCCGGACTGGCGGTTACGGCCACGATGCCACCTCCCGTTTCGTTTCTCGCTGACTACTGACTACCGACTACTGACGACGACTACTCACTCAGCCAGGTAAGACGCGGGCGAATCTGCGGATTGACCGGCGTATTCGGCATCTGACCGCGCAAGGCGCGTGCCGCCTCCTCGCCGACGCGGCGATGCATGATCGCAAAGGTCTCGTCCGCGTAACTCGCCGTGTGCGGCACGAGCACAACATTCTCCATCTGCATCAGCGGGCTGTCCTTCGGGAGCGGTTCGGTCTCGAAAACATCGAGGCCCGCGCCCGCAATCGCGCCGCTTTGCAAGGCGGCAATCAGTGCCGGTTCGTCCACGACCGGGCCGCGCGAGGTGTTGATGAGGTACGCCGTCGGCTTCATCAGCGCGATCATCTCGGCATTGATCATATGCCGCGTATCCGGCAGGAGCGGCGTGTGGATGGAGAGGTAATCGCTCTGGCGCATCACGTCTTCGAGCGACAGCATCTCGACGCCGAGTGCGGCGGCGCGCTCCGCCGGGACGTACGGATCGTAGGCGATGACGCGCATATCGAGCGGGACGAGACGGCGGTGGAACTCGCGGGCGATCTGCCCGAAGCCGACCAACCCGACCGTCTCGCCGTGGATCGGCCCCATCGGCGACAGGAACGGCGCGCGGTAGCCCGATGCTCGGTCCCCCCATGCGCCCGTCCGCATCCACTTATCCTGCCGCGTGATCTTCTTCGCGCAATCAAGTAGGAGCGCCAGTGCGTGGTTGGCGACTTCGGGCAGGCAGAAGTCCGGGATATTGACGACGACCAGGTTGTGGTCGCTCGCGGCGGGCACATCAATCGTGTCGTAGCCGACGCCGTAGCGGACGAGCGCGCGGCAATGTTCGAGACGGTCAATGACCTCGCGCGTGAAGTGCGCGCCGGGCACGAGCAGTGCGTCGGCGTCGTGGCAATGCTCGATCAACTGCTCCGGCGTCGTCAGGTTCCCGTAACTGACGAGGCAGTCCGCGAACTCCGCCAACCCCTTGCGTTCCTGCTCCAGCGGCGCGCTGGGCGGCGCACTCGTATGGACAACCTTGAACATCGTCGCTTCGCTCCTCAGTAATCAGTAGCCGGTAGTCGGTAGTCAGTTGGTCCGTTCCCATTCTGACTACCGACTACTGGCTACTGACTACTAATACTTAATCACTTCCGACTGCTTGCGCGGCGCCCAGCCCTTGACGGAGGCCGCCTCGATGGTCGCTTCGTGGAGCATGAAGCGCGACTCGGAGGCGAGGGCGAGATACTGGTATCCCTCGGCGATCCGGTCGCTCACCGCCTTGTGGTCCGCGCAGTGGATACCGGCGGCGACGTGATGCTTCTTGCATGTCTGGAGGATGTGCTGCATCCCTTCCTGGAAGACCTTCGCCTCGGACCACATCGCGGGCGTTTCGCCCATGTTGCCGAGCATATCATTAGGTCCGACGAAGACGCCGTCAATGCCGCCGTCCGCCAGCATCGCGTCGAGGTTGTTGATCCCCTCAGGGGACTCAATCATGATGATGACGCAGATTTCGTCGTCGGAACGCTGATTGTACTCGCCGGGCTGGGCGTCGAACGAAGCGTTGTACCGCCCGCCGCCGTAGGAGCGGTTGCCGGCCGGCGGATGTTTGGCGGCGCGGGCGATCAGCCGCGACTCTTCCACGGTGTTGACCATCGGGGCGACGATGCCCCACGCACCCGCGTCCAGCACGCGCTTGATGTTCTCGTGATGTCCTTGCGGCAGGCGCACCATCGGGGCGCATCCCGTGCCGCGCATCGCCATCATCATCAGCGCGACCGTTTCGATGTCAATCGCATTGTGCTCCCAGTCAATCGTCAGCCAGTCGAAGCCGACGGTCGTCATCGCCTCGACTGCGAGCGGCGCGCCGTAACTGAGCCACGTCCCGACCGATGGCCGACCCTCTTTCAGCGCGCGCTTGACATGATTTTCCCGCATGATTCTTCCTCTACTCCTCCCGGCGTCAACGCGCCGCGTCCAACATTCCGACCAGATGGCCGTTCTCGTCCGCATGGAGCGGTTCCAGTTCGCCCACGAGTTCCAGGGTGTCGTTCGCCCGCACTTCATCGAGCAGCGCGGGCGAGACGGCGAGGGTATCGAGATGTAAGGTGCTGTGGATACGCGCGATACGCGGCTCGCGCTCGACGCCGCGCAACGCCGAGCGGATCGCCCAGGCGATAGCATCCTCGTCGTTCTCGCGGATCAGCGGGATTTTCCCCGCCGCGATTGCTTCCGCCGTAATCGCATTCATCATCAGCGCATGGTGGTCAATCTGGTCGAAGACGCGCCGCGTCGTGAAGTCGGCGAAGCCGATGCCCATCGCATTGCCGTGCGTCTCCGGCGTTAAATTGAGGATGACGATGCGCGTGAAATCGGGCAGTTTCGGGCCACCGAACCGCCGCCACATGCCGATGATATTTGGGTCCATCCCCGTGCCGCTGATGTTCTTACCCATCATGTCCACGATCAGCACGTCCAACTGGTTGAACGGCACGCGGGGGAGCAGGGTGTTGGCGAGTTTCAGCAATTCGGCGTCCGTGGCGATGATCTGGTCGGGACGCGAGACGCGAACGGTATGCACCTGCTCGTACGCATTTTCGACGATGTGGATGCCGGCGACGATATTCGCCCGCTCGATGGCGATAGCGGCAGCGTCCGTGATGTGCGTGCCGAGGCCGACGGAATGCATCTGCTCCGCGCCGTGCCGCTTGCCCATGCCAACTGCGATCATCTTCGCGACGCCGCTCTCGACCGCACCCCGGAATGCGGTGTGCGCCTTGACACGGTTGATGACGATCACGCCGTCCGCCTCGCTCGCCATGCGGTCGTAATAAACGGTGATGCCATCGGCGGTTGTGCCGAGTTCGACAACTTCCATCGTCGCGCGGGCGGGGCAACCGAGGGCCGCTTCGGTCATGCCGTACCCGGCCATCATCTCGATCTGACCGTCGGCGGTCGCGCCGCCGTGCGATCCCATCGCGGGGATCAGAAACGGCTCCGCACCGCGCGCCTTCAGTTCTTCGACGACCGTGCGGAGGATCGGCACGATGTCCGCGACGCCGCGGCTGCCGCCGGTGACCGCAATTTTCGCGCCCGGTTTGATCTGCGGCATGTCGCCCAGCGCGGCAATCCCGGCGCGAATCGCGCCGGGCACGTCGTCGAGACGTTGCGGCGAAAGTTTCTGCCGGATGCGGGCGAGGGGGGGAAGGGTCGTGACCGCGTGGGTGCGCGGTGGGGCCGCGACCGCCGATTGCACCGATTCCCGAACCCGACTCGTGCTCGTGCTCATCGCCCCGCGCTCCCTTTCTCGCGACCCGCCACGCGCACCGTTACGGCAGGCTCACTACGCACGCGACGTAGCCTACCACCGGATTGCAGTCAGCGAAACCCTCCGACGCAAAAGGCAGTTCGTTCGATTTTCGGCATGGGAGTTAGGCAGTTGCCTGGGAGAATCCGGTAGTGGCAGGCCGGAAAGCCTGCCACTACAACGAAAAACGCCCTAACTATGTGCGGTTATTTGTGTCCGTTGTATCCGGGTGGGGCGTATGGCCCTTGTGGCGGGAGCGCGAAGGTGCTCGTCGCCGGGGCCTTCGCGGGCGGCACGACGGGCGTGCCGGTGTGCTCGATGAAGACCGGGTCGCCGCCGATCGTGACATGAATCTGGCCGCCGCTCACTTCGGTGGGGAGTGGCGCGCCGGAAAGATCGAACGCCTGCGCCTGCTGGGACGCGGTCGGCAGGTTCGTGCGCCCGCCGCCCCAGACAACGTCCACGATCACGCCGCCCCGGTTGAAGCGGTAGGCGATGCCCGCGCCGGAATCCACCGTCCCTTGCGCGTTCCCGCCGCCGAGATGCGTCGTCATCGTTTGATACGCGGTGTAGGAGAATTTGGGGGTCTTCCAGTCGTTGTGGACGAGGCCGTAGTTGTTCTCGACATTGCCGGGGTCGGTGCCGTCGTCGTGGAAGTTGTACCAGAAGATGTGCTGCACATCGAGGCCCTGATAATCGAGCGACATGACATACTGGCGGATCATGTAACTCGCCTGCGTCTGCTCGGAACCGAGACCGCCGCCGTAGTCCGCGCCGCTCGAAGCGCTCGACCAGCCGATCTCCGTAAACCACCACGGCTTGCCGATGCGCGTCTGGATGTCCTTCAGATGCGCGAGATCCAACTTCTGGTAGTTGCCATTATCAAGGCTGGAGCGCATCGGGTAGGGGTGGAAGGCGAGGACATCGGTGTACGCCGCACCCCCCTGATTGAGGAAGTCGTTGAACCAATTGAGGTCGAGATTCGAGCAGGCGCCATTCATGACGGTCGCGGTCGGGTCAATCGCCTTGATTGTCGCGTAGGTCTCGCGCAGCAGCGTGACGTAATCGGCGACGCTGCCGCTCCAGAAATAGGGCACGTCCGGTTCGTTCCAGACTTCCCACGAATGAATTTGCCCCTTGTAGTGGGTGACAACCCCGGCGACGTAGTTTTTCCACAGACCGATGTCTGGCATCGAGAAATTGACGGTGCCCGCTGTCTGGGCGGAGTTGTTGTAACCGAGGACACCGAGGATTTCGAGGTTGCGACCGCGCGCATCCTGCACCATTTCGTCGGTGAAGCCCCAGTCCCACTTGCCGAGCGGATGTTCGACCCAGTCCCAACGGATTTCCTCACGGATCCAGCCTGCACCAGTGCCGCTCGCGATATCCATCGGGCCGTTCTGTTGCCCGTAGATGCCGTATCGCGTCGCGATATGCGTCACGACGCCGAAGCGCGAACTACTGCCCGTTGCGGGCGCTACCGGGTTGGTGGCCGGATCGGGGCCATTGGATGTCGCGCCGACGCCGCTCACCATGCTTAAGCAGACGGTGGCAAGCAGACCGAATACTGCGGCGCGCGCGCGCCATCGAAGATGCCTCATCCCCTCGGTACCCCCCCACGATAATCATCAATCGTCATGTCCGCAACGCACTGTATCCCCACACGTTGCCGAACGTTATGTAGTGTACACGATCAGTACGTGTATGGCAGTATATAATTTCTGCATCCATTGTGCCACCCCTGCGGTGCGAATCGGAAACCCATATGCTACAGTTGGGCATGGATCGAGTGGGCGCAAAGGGTGTGTGGATACTGCATGGATGACTTGGATGGAATGAGTGTCCCGTGCGCGGCAGGGAAAAATGCGCGCCTGCGTGCGTGGGTGACTGACGCGGCGCCGATCCTCGTCGTTGTTGTCGCGACGATTTATCTTGTCGGGTTCTCGCTGTTCCGGCAGAACTGGTCGTCGCTGCTGATCTTTGTGCCGATCTTCGTCGTCGCCGCCCGGATTAACCGGTTGCGCTCTTTCGCGGTGACGTGGGTGCCACTCGCCGTCTTCCTCGATGCCTTCGCGCGGTTGCGCGGCGTTGCGGACAACACCGGCATCCCGATTCATCATACGGCGGCCCTGGAAGTGGATCGGTGGCTCTTCTTCGGCACAGTGCCGACGGTCTGGCTCCAGAACCGGCTCACGATTCCCAAGCACTTCCGCTGGTACGATTACGCGGCAACCGGGATGCACTGGAGCCATTTCGTCATGCCGATGGTGATCCTGTTCGTCCTCTGGCTCAAATACCCGGCATTCTTCCGCCGCTACCTGATCGCCTTTGTCGTGCTGACGACGATCGTGCTCGACATCTATTTCTTGTTCCCGGCCGCGCCGCCGTGGATGTCCGCGCGGGAAGGGTACCTGCCCCATCTCGCCCGCCCAATGGTGGATGTCGCGGTGCAGGCGAATCAGAGCTTGTTCGGCAGCGTCTACGCGACGATCGGCGCGAGCAATGATGTGGCCGCAATGCCGTCCCTGCACGCCTCCTACCCATGTCTCGCCTGCGTGATGTTCTGGCCCGTATCGCGCAAACTCGGGCTACTTGGCCTGTTGTATTTCCTCCTGATGAGCGTCGCGCTCGTCTATCTCGCGGAGCACTATGTGATTGATATTCTTGCCGGGGCGACCTGCGTCCTGGTCAGTTCCCGCATCGCCTACGCCATAGATCGTCGTATGCCGCCCCTACCGGCGCGCCGCCCAATTCGCGAGCCTGGGCGCGTCGCGCGTCGCGCCGACGTGCCCGTCCCGGTTCACGCCCCGTGAGCGGGCCACTAACGATCACCACCGTTGAGATTGATGGCAACGTCGTCCGTCCGTTGCGATTCGGCGGCTCACCCGGTGACGCGCTGCACGCGGCATTGCGGGAGGCGATGCTCAAGCGCGGCTGCCTGCGGGATCGCGAGCACAAGGGCGAATGCATGAACTGCGCGCTCCTGCCGCGTTGCGCCGTCTGGCCGATGGTCGCGCCCGCCGATCCGACACGGCGACAGCGCGGCGCGTATGTTCGTCCGTTCGTGCTGCGATTGCCCGAAATGAAAGCGGGTGGGTTGCCGGTTGGCGCGCGCCTGACGTACGGCATGACCTTTGTGCAGGATCGGACGTTTCCCGCGCTTTGGGAAGCATTCACGTTGTCATTCGTGCAGGCGGCGATTCAGATCGCGGAGTGGGGGGTCGGCCTCGCCGTCCGCGAGGGCGAGCAGGCGGCACGACGGGGCGCGATCTCCGTTGGTCGCGTGCGGTGGGTAAACCCGATCAGCCGTGAAACTGAACCCTTCACCGCGAAAGGTACATCGCCGCTGCCGCCGCTTTCCGCGACGTTCGCTCCCGATAATGGGACGGAGACGAGCGATACGGCGCATTCCCACCCCCTCACCTTCCTGACGCCGACGCGCCTGGTGGCGGGGGGCACAACGCTGCAACGGCCCGCGCCGGATATCCTGCTTCGCCGGATCGCCGAACGGCTCGACGGCATCGCGGCGGCGGTCGGTGCGGACGCACTCAATCTCCTATCTGACGACTCCTTTATGGCGGCGCTCGCGCGGCTCGAACTGCGCGACGACGCGACGCAGTGGATCGGTGACGAGGCGCGCGGTGGCTTCGTCGGCAGCGCGACGCTCGCCGGATCGCCGGACGATTTGGCGCGGATCATGCCTGTGTTGCGGTGGGGCGCGGCGCTCGGGGTCGGTAAAGGAACATTGCAGGGCGCGGGGCGATTTGTCGTCGGCCCCGTCCCGGAAACCGATCACGTCACATTCGTTGCTGAGTCTCCACAGCCACCCGTGCCGCTCGCACGACCAAAACCCAGCCCCGCGAAACCACGCTCGCGCCGCCCGGATGCCGGTCCTCGCCGCCGAAAACGGTAACGGACAGGTTCGATACCGCCGCTCACTGATGGTAGCGTAGGCTTCAGCCTGTGTCCCGTTCGCAGGCGGGAAACCTGCGCTACCAAATTCAGGGACGCAGGCTGAAGCCTACGCTACCGGGGAAACGCGCCCATCCGGCAGTTCACGTGCTGCGATGTCGCGACGGTAGGTAGCACCGGCGAAATGGATGCGGTTGGCACTCGTATAGGCGCGATTGCGGGCCGCGCGGAGTGTTGGCGCGACGGAGGCAACGGTGAGGACGCGCCCGCCGCTCGTCACACTCCCACCGTTGCCGTCGCTTTTCGTCCCGGCATGGAAGATCAGCGCATCGGAGCCAGGCGTGTCAAGGCCGGTGATCGGGAGGCCGGTCGCGTAGGCGCCGGGATAGCCGCCCGATGCGAGGACGACGCCGACGCACGCGCCGTCGTGCCATCGCACCATTTCCGCGACGCTCGCCAAATGACCGTGGGCGGTCGCTTCGCAGAGCGCGAGCAGATCGGCGTCGAGCAGCGGCAAGATTACTTGCGTTTCAGGGTCGCCGAAGCGGCAGTTGTACTCGATCACTTTCGGGCCGTCCGCCGTCAGGATGAGTCCGGCGTACAGGACGCCGCGATAGACGATACCTTGCGCGGTGAGGGCGCGCGCCGTCGGCCGGAAGATCGTCGCCATGATGCAGGCGAGCATTGCATCGTCCACGAGCGCGGTCGGTGCGTACGCGCCCATGCCGCCGGTATTCGGCCCGGTCTCCCCCTCGCCGATCCGTTTGTGATCGCGGGCAGGCAGGAGCGGCACGACGGTCTCGCCGTCCACGAGCGCCAGCACGGAGACTTCATCACCGGCCAGGAACTCCTCGATTAGCACGGTCTGCCCGGCCGTACCGAACGCGCCACCCTCGAGCGATTCCCGCACGGCGGCTTCCGCTTCGTGGCGCGTCGCGCAGATCGTTACACCCTTGCCCGCCGCGAGACCGTCGGCCTTGACGACGACCGGATACGCGACTTCCTCCAGCGCGGGAAGCGCACTCTCCATATCGGAAAAGGTCTCGGCGCGCGCGGTTGGTACGTCGGCGGCGTGCAGGAGGTCTTTCGTCCATGTCTTGCTGCTTTCGATCCGCGCGCCATCCCGGCCCGGCCCAAAGCACGGAATGTCATGCGCGCGCAATGCATCCGCGAGACCGCGCGCCAGCGGTTCCTCCGGCCCGACAACAACAAGATCAATCCGCTCGCTCGCTGCCAGCACGACGATGCCCGCGATGTCTGTCGCGGGAACGGAGCAATTCTGAAACGTGTGACCCGTTCCGGCATTGCCCGGCGCGACAATCACTTTTGCGCACGTGGGCGACTGCGCAATCTTCCAGGCAAGCGCGTGTTCTCGCGCCCCGTTCCCGACGATGAGGACGCGGTTAGTCATAATCCCCCCTTCCTCGCGGGAAGGGGGCTAGGGGGTTAGGTCGCATCCGTCACTCCCACTCAATTGTCGCGGGGGGTTTGGAGGTAATGTCGTAGACGACACGGTTGACGCCGGGGACTTCGTTGACGATGCGGTTGCTCATCCGCGCCAGGACATCGTAGGGGATGCGCGCCCAGTCGGCGGTCATCGCGTCCTCGCTGGTCACGGCGCGGATGGCGATTGCCTCCGCGTAGGTGCGGCCATCGCCCATCACGCCGGTGCTCTCGACGGGCAGAAGGACAGCGAAGTATTGCCAGATCTCGCGGTCTAACCCCGCCGCTTCGATCTCGGTGCGCACGATCACATCTGCCCCGCGCAGCGTTTCCAGCCGTTTGTCGGTGATCGCGCCGAGGCAGCGGATCGCGAGGCCGGGGCCGGGGAAGGGTTGGCGGGCGACGATCGCCTCCGGCAGGCCGAGCGCGCGACCCGCCGCCCGCACCTCGTCCTTGAACAGATGGCGGAGCGGTTCAACGAGCGTGAACTGCAAATCCGCCGGCAGGCCGCCGACATTATGGTGCGTTTTGATCTTCGTCGCCGCTTTGGTGTTCGAGGTCGTGCTTTCGATCACATCCGGGTAGAGCGTTCCTTGCGCGAGAAACTGGAACGGGCCGTGGTTCTTCGCCTCCGCCTCGAAAACGCGGATAAAGGTCTCGCCGATGATCTTCCGCTTCTTTTCCGGGTCCGTCACACCGCTCAGTCTTTCGAGAAAGCGTTCCGAGGCATCCACATGGACGAGTTCGATGTGGAAGGCGTCGCGGAAGGTGCGGACGACCTGCTCTGCCTCGCCCGCGCGCAGGAGGCCGTTATCCACGAAGACGCACAGCAGCCGCTCGCCGATTGCCCGCTGGACGAGCACGGCGGCGACGGACGAATCCACGCCACCCGACAGTGCGCAAAGCACCCGCCCGTGCTCCCCGACCTTCGCGCGGATGTCCGACACTGTCTGGTCAACGAAGTTCGCGCTCGTCCAGTTGCCGGTGCAGCCGCAGACATCGAGAAGGAAATTGCGCAGCAGCCCCGTCCCTTCGCGCGTGTGGACGACTTCGGGGTGGAAAAGGACGGTCACGATGCGTCCGTTTGTCGCGGCGGCGACGGGCGCGGTCGGCGACGACGCGAGCACCTGCCAGCCGGGCGGCGGCGCGGCAATCGAGTCGCCGTGGCTCATCCAGACATCGAGATGGCGCGACAGGCCGGTGAATATCCGCCCGTCGGCGGCGACATCCACCGAGGCCGGGCCATACTCCGGGTGGCCTTCCCGCCGCACGTCGCCGCCGAGGGCATGGAAGAGTGCCTGCATACCGTAGCAGATACCGAGAATCGGGATGTCGTGTGTCAGCAACCAGTCCGGCAATTGCGGCGCGCCCGGTTCGTAGACGCTTTTCGGCCCGCCGGACAGGATGATCCCCTTCGGGTTGAGCGCGGCGATCCGCTCCCACGGTGCATCGTGCGGGACGAGTTCGCTGTACACGTTTAGTTCGCGCACGCGCCGGACGATCAACTGCGCCGTCTGCGAGCCGAAATCCACGACGACGACGGTATCGGGCAGATCGGAGTTCGATGTTGGAAGGTCGGCGTCGCTCATCGAACTCCGCACTCCGCACTCCGAACGCGCACCTATTGTCATGTCGCACCCGCTCCTTTCTCATCGCCGAGATAGACGTATCGGGTGTCGTATTGCCAATCGTGGATCGCCGCGATGTCCGCGTCCAACCGGGGCGCGAGCGGGTCGAGGAACTTCGCGAGATGAATGTCCACCACGTCCCGATCGTCGAGGCCGAGCGCGCCGCAGAGGCTGTCAAGCGCGATCTTTAGGCCGCCATCGAGGTCGCGGCGGCGCGGGGACAAGAAGTAGAAGCCGAAATCTATGCCGAGCGGGATGCCGCGCATCGCTTCCAACTCTTCCAGCAGCGCCGCGTCGTGCGAGACCGCATTCTCGACCGCTGCCATCACCTGCTTCTTGAACGCCGATGCTTCCTTGGAAAGCACGCGCTTGTGGCCGACAGTCACGTACTGATTGTTCACGCCGGGCGGCAGGGGTAAGGTCAGACGCACGGAGCCTCCCACGGCTTGGCGGTACGTCCGTACACACCGCACGGGTGTAGGATAGCGGTGTATCGGTCCCCACGTCAATGCGCGTGGCCGGGATGCGAGAAGCTGGGGAGAAGCGCAGAGGACGCCGAGAGCACAGAGATCACAGAGGAGAGAGAAAGAGGATTCTTATCCTGTTCTTTCCAGTATTCTTTCTCTTCTCTGCGCCCTCTGTGTCCTCTGCGCTTCTCCCCGGTTTCTGCTCATGGAGGTGCGATGTGACGCTGCACGAAGAATATGAGGAGCGATTGGCGGCGTTGCGGCGGGCACGGAGTCAGATGCTGTCTGATCGTCTGACGCGCTCGCGCAAAGAAGCGCAGATGCACGAGGCGGACGTCGAGCAGGACGACAACGTGGCGGAGTATTTCGCCGGGCGCACCGCCGAGATGACGCGTCGCGTCGCGGACGATGAGGTGCGAATGGTAACGCTCGCGGCAGAAGCGGAGGGGGTTCGGATCGCGATGGTGATGGAAGACCTGGACACATTGGTCGCGTCATACAATGACGCGCTCAACGCACTGGCCGCGCAACTGGCGATGTTGGATACCGCAGTCGAACAGATTGCGACACTCAGCCGACATGCAGAGGAACTGGCGACCACACTCCCCGCATCTGCCGCACGCCAACATCAGGCGGCAGACGCCGTAACGACGCGAACGAATGAGATCGGGGAACGGGTGCAGGCGCTGCGGGACGCGGTTTTGGCATTAATACCGTCGCCGAATCCGTAACTGTCGGTAGCGTAGGCTTCAGCCTGCGTCCTGTGCGGGACGGAAAAACGGGGACGCAGGCTGAAGCCTACGCTACCCTTTAGCCTTGCGGGTGGCGCGGCACGGCATCACCCTTGTCGAGAATGAGGTGATCGGTGCGACCGCCCTCGCGGCCGACCTCCTCTTCGTGGCCGCTGGCATCATGGACCGCGCTGTCGCCCTCTTTGCGGTGCGCGTCTCCCGCTTCGTCGGCGGTCAGTTCCTCCGAAACGGCGCCCTGCCCCGCCGCAATCGTCGCCTGGCGTTGTGCTTCATCGTCCTTTGGGCGATCCATGTGTTGCTCCTTCGCTCGCGTCATCGCGGCGCGCCTGCGCTGCCTTGCGCCGGGAGATGCAACCGCGATGCCACGAGCGGAGATTAGGAAAAATCCCGCCATGAGAATTGCGGCTGCCAGTCGAGCATCCGCTTCGCCTTGCCGTTGCCCACGCCGGGCTGGAAGCCGGTGAGGGCCTTGGCCTTCTCGCCGAGTTCCTCGGAAACTTGCGGGGCGAGTTCGGCGATGGGACGTTCGGCGAGCGCATCGTCCGCGACGATAAAGAAGGATTCGTGGAGGGTGACGTGCGTTTCGAGCGCCTTGCGGTAGGCGACGGCGAGATCGCGCACGTCAATGTACGCCCACAGGCCGGGGGCAAACGAGAGCGGATCGTTGTGGATGCGCGTGACGACACCCGGCCACCAGCCATCGAAGACGACGTAGGGAGGGCGGATGGAGATCACCTCGGTGCCGCAACGATTGCGGATCATCTCCGCCGCCTGCTCGCCGACGAACTTGGAGAGCGCATACGGGTCCTGAGCCTGATGCGGGTGGAACTCGTCCACCGGCAGGTACGATGGCCACCAGTTGTGGGTGCGGAAGTCCATCCCGAGCCAGTTGATGCTGCTCGTCTCGATCAGTTTTGGGATGCCGAGCGTGCCGACCATCTCGACGACATTGTAAACACTGCGCACATTCGTCGCGTAGACGACTTCCGGCGGGTCTTTCGTCGGGTTCGGGATCGCCGCGAGATGCAGCACCGCATCCGGCTTCTTCCCCCGGAAGGTGAGGACGCCGACCGCGTCGGCAGGTTTCGTCATGTCCGCCTGCACATACTGCACGCCCGCCGGGAGATCGCGCGGTGCGCGGGCACTGTCCGTCGCGATCACCTGGTAGTCGTGCGCGGCAAGTTCCTTGACGACCTGTTGCCCGATGCGGCCACTGGAACCGGTGACGACAACGCGCATATGCACTCCCTCCGGTCGTGAGCAATGAGCCACTTCGAACTGCGAACTCCCTACTCGTTGCTCATTGCTCATTGCTTCTCATACTCGTGCCACGAATGGCATGGCTTCCAGCCGAGCAGGCGCTTTGCCTTCGCATTGGAGATGTCCGCTTCGTGGCCCGTAACGCCGATGTCGAGCGGGCCGGCGTCGCGGTATGCCTGCCTGATGCAGGTCTCGATTGGTTCATCGGTGAATGCCTCATCGTTGACGATGTAGAAGGCTTCACAGCCGAGGTCCCTTTTCTCGACGGCGAGGCGATAGGACTCCGCGAGGTCTTCCGCGTCGCTGTAGGCCCACGAGAGCCACGTCTTCGGGCGGTCGCCGCGCATCTGGGCGATGCGCATCGCGTATTCATCGGGCGCGATGACGAGGGCGGGGCGAATCGAGATCGCCTGCGCGCCCGTACGAGCGTGGAGCATTTGCGCCGTCGCCTCGCCCGCGATCTTGGACAGTCCGTAGGCATTGACGACCCAATTGGGCGTCATCTCATCCATCGGCCAGCGAGGAGGCGCAACGCTGCCACCTGAGCGCAGGTATTGGTGGACGTTGACGCTGCTCGTTTCGACGAACTTCATGATCCCGAGTTGCGCGCACGCCTCCGCGACGTTGTAGGTCGAAAGCGCGTTGATCCGCCAGACCTCGGTCGGCAGCGACGACGCGACGGGCCAAACATTCGGCAGCGCGGCGAGATGGATCACCGCGTCTGCGGTCTTGCCCCGGAATGCCAGCGCGCCGACAACCTGCCCTATCTCCGTCATGTCCGCCTGCACGAACCCTGCGCCCGGTACGGGATCGCGCGGCGGTCGTCGCGTCACGTTGATGACTTCATGCCCGGCTGCAAGGAGATTGCGGACGACGAAGCCGCCGACGATGCCGCTGCCCCCGGTAACGACGATGCGCATGTGCGCTCCCTTCGGTCGCGTGTTCGGAGTTTGAGGTTTGAGGTTCGGAGTGGCTGAACCTCAAACCTCGAACTCCGAACTCCGAACTTCCCTACTTCACGATGTCGCGCCAGTAGTATTGCTGCTGGAAGCCGAGGAGGCGTTTCGCTTTGGCGTTCGAGACGCCTGCGGCATCGCCGGTCATGTGAGCGGCTTTGTTGCCGGCCTGCGCGAAATAGTGCGGGATGAGTTCGGCGAGGGGGCGTTCGGCCCAGGCGTCCTCGGCGGTGCCGTAGATCACTTCGTCTTCGAGTTCGGTGTGTTCGAGGGCGAGGCGGAAAAGCGTCGCGAGGTCGCGAGCGTCCACATATGTCCACAAAAACCCGCCGGCGGTGAGCGGATTAGCGCGATTCGCGTCGAACCGGCGCTGGTACTGGTCGGGCAGGATAACGGCGGGCGGGCGGATCGAGATCGTCCGCATGCCGCAGCGGCGATGGAAACCGTGCAAAATCTCCTCGCAGGCGACTTTCGAGAGCGCGTACGGGTCCTGCGCGAGCGTGCGATGCTCCTCATCCACCGGGAAATAATCGGGCGTGAAGTCGCGGTAGCGGAAGTCGAGGCCGAGGTGGTTGATGCTCGACGCGTAGATGACGCTGCCGATGCCGAGCGCGTAGCACGCCTCGCAGACGTTGTACGTCCCCTCGGTGTTTTCGTTGAAGACAACTTGCGCCGGGTTGCGCATCGGGTTCGGGATCGCCGCGATGTGCATGACAGCGTCCGCCCCGGCGAATGCGCTGACCAGTTCGCCCATGTCCGACGTGTTCGCCTGGACGAACTTGACGCTCGGCTGCGGCTGCTTCGGCGCGGAGCGGGTCGCGTTGATCACTTCGTACCCGTGCTGGGTGAGGTCCATGCAGACGAGATGGCCGATGCCGCCGCTGCCCCCGGTGACGACTACTTTCACGGTTGGGCGCTCCTTCCAGTCGAAAGTGCTGAGTGCTGAGAGCTGAGTGCCGACTGACTACCGTCGTGCTCGCAGCAGTGTACCATTCTCCGTCTGCTGCCGATGCTATACTCATCAGCGCACGGCGCATCCATAGGATTGCGGATGCACGGCGAGCGCTAGTCGGGAGGATGACGCCATTTCGCAGCGGATACGGACACGAAATGCGGGCGCGAAGCGGAAGCCGTCGCTGAAGCAGATGGAGCCGGAAGTCGCACAAGCGGCCGCCGCGCTCGACATGCAGTTCGCGCGGTGGGACTTGCTACGTGAGGCGCTGATCCATCGCTCCTACCTCAATGAGGACGCGAGCGCGACGGAATCGAACGAACGGCTCGAATTTCTCGGTGATGCCGCGCTTGGGTTCATCGTCGCGCAGTACCTGTTTAATCGCTACAAGGACGCGCCTGAAGGGCAGTTGACGCGCCGCCGCATGGCGCTCGTCAGCAACCAGACGCTGGCGCGGTGGGCGCGCCGGATCGGCCTCGACCGGATGCTGCTCATCTCCAAGGGGGAGCGCGGTATCGAATTGCCCGATCGCGTGCTCGGCGGCACCTTCGAGGCATTGCTCGCGGCCATCCTCCTCGACCGGGGGATCGCGGCAGTCGAGGCGTTTTTGGTGCCGATCCTCGACGCCGAGGCGGACGAAGTCGTCGCGCGGACGATGGCGGGGAACTTCAAGGGGCGGCTTCAGGAGATCGCCCAGGAGCGCGAGCGCATCACGCCAACCTACGCGACGCTCGACACCCCGGAAACCGATCGCGAGCGCCGCTTCACCGTCGCCGCGATGCTCGATGACCGTGTGCTGGCGACGGGCCAGGGGCGAAGCAAGCAGATCGCCGAGCAGGCAGCGGCGGAAGCGGGCCTCGCAGCATATATCACCGAGATGCGCGACGCAGCGGACGAGAGCGATGAAGAAGCGACTGGTAGCGTAGGCTTCAGCCTGCGTCCCTGAACCAATGGCGCGGGCTTTTTGAGCCTGCGAGAGCAATACCGGGACGCAGGCTGAAGCCTACGCTACCATGACGGTGAAGGGATGATACGCGATGGGCAGTGTCTACAGCGAGTTGCGCGTCTTCACGGGGAATGCGAATCCCGTACTCGCGCAGCGTATCTGCGACTCAATCGGCATCCCGCTTGGCCGCGCCGAGGTCTTCGAGTTCTCCAACGAAAATATCTTCGTGCGCATCCTCGAAAGCGTGCGCGAGAACGATGTCTTCGTCGTCCAGTCGCTTTGCCGCCCGATCAATCGCTCGATCATGGAATTGCTCATCATGATTGACGCGCTGAAGCGGGCGTCGGCGGGGCGGATCACCGCAGTGCTGCCGTTCTTCGGTTATGGCCGCACCGACAAGAAGGATCAGCCGCGCGTGCCGATCACGGCACGGCTGCTGGCGGACATGATCTCCGTCGCCGGGGCGAATCGGGTGCTTGCGCTCGATCTCCACGCCGGGCAGATTCAGGGCTTCTTTAATATCCCGGTGGACGAACTGACTGCTTCGTTTCTGATCGGTGACTACTTCCGCGAGAAGCGGCTAAAAAACCTCGTCGTCCTCGCGCCCGACCTCGGCAGCGCGAAGCGGGCGCGCAATGTCGCGACGCTTGTGGATGCCTCGCTTGCGATCATCGAGAAGCGCCGCGTCGGCAACGATGGTCACTCCGAAGTCCTCAATGTGATCGGCACGGTCGCGGGTTGCCCGGTACTGATCGTGGACGACGAGATTGACACCGCCAGCAGCATCTGCCAGGCGGCGAGCGCGGCAGTCGAGCACGGCGCCTCCGCCGTGTATGCTGCCTGCACGCACCCCGTGCTGTCCGGCCCGGCGATTGAACGGCTGCGCAACAGCCCGATCAAAGAAGTCGTCTGTACCGACACCATCCCGCTCGTACTGCCGCCGGGAACCGATCCCGGCCTCATCACGCAACTCTCCGTCGCGCGCATCCTCGGCGAAACGATCCAGCGCATCCATACCGGCACGAGCGTCACCTGGACATTCCACTGATGAGCAACGAGCAATGAGGAGGGCCGCTTCTCCACTCATTGCTCATTGCTTCGTTAGCAGCAAGCGGGGGCGGGACCGGGTTCCTTGGCGTCGTCGCCGAGCACGATGAGGATGTCGGCATCGCCCGACTCGGGGGGGCGCTTGGTTTTCCCATCCACGCTGGCCGGGCTGAACCCGAACGTCTTGGCGAGGGCGAGGGCGGTCTTCTCATTGTCCGGCGTGAAGAAGAGAATTTTCGATTTCGGCACGTTGCCCTTCGTGGCCGGCGGCGCGTCAATGAAGGAGGCGGTCGCGTAGCCCTCCTTTTGCAGGGTCGCCGACCAGCGGTTAGCGAGTCCACCATTGCGCGTGCCGTTCTCGACGACGACCTTTGCATTCAGATTGACGCCCGCGTTCGCCTGCGCGGTGATGCTGTCCCGGTTCTCTTTCGGCGAGAATTCCTTGGCGCGGGCGATGGCGAGGTTCCAATCGAGCGTCGCGTAATAGCCGCCGTTGATCGTCGTGTCGCGGAGCAGGTCGGTGAGCGTGAACTGCTGGATCGCGTTCCCCTGCACATCGGTGCCGAATTTCGCGAAGCCGATCCAGTTGCTGTTGAGGTTGCCGCGCGGGAAATCGGTGCGCACCGAGTCGCCCAGCGTGTCAATTAACCCGGTCGCCTTCGAGAGCAGGTTGAGTTGCAACGCCTGCTGCCGGATGCCGAGAATCACCTGCTGCTGGCGCTGGTTGCGCTGGAAGTCGTTGTCATCGTGGCGGGTGCGGGCAAACTTCAGCGCCTCGTCGCCGTCGAGATGCACCAGTCCCGCCGGGAAGAAGACGCGCGTGAACTGGTAATCCTCCGTCGGGTATTCGTCGTCCTTGAGCGAGTAGGCGTTGTCCACGGTGACACCGCCAAAGGCATCCACGATCTTCCGAAAGCCAACGAAATCTACCTGCGCATAGTAGTCAATCTGGATGCGGAAGTTCTGTTCGATCGTGTCCCGCACGAGGGCAATGCCGCCGCGCGTCGGGTCCACGTACTTGCTGACCTCGCCGTTCGCGTAGACATCGGACATTTTCGCCTGCCCGTACCCGCCCGCCTGCGTGACGAGCAGGTCGCGCGGGATCGAGAGCAGGTTGACGTGCTTTTCCAGCGGGTCCACATACGCGAGGATAATTGTGTCGGAGCGGGATGGGTCGGTGTCCCCCTCGCGCGTGTCCACCCCGAGCAGGAGCATTGTGAATGGGTCCTTGCGGTCGAAGTTGATCGGCGGCGGTTGGGTGGGTAGCGATATCGGCGTCGCCTGCACGGTCGGGAGCGGTGCGATCGTGCCTTGCGCATTTGGCGTATTCGTCGGGCGCGGCGTGTCCGTTACGACAACGGCCTGTGGACCGCGCGGCAGGATCGGCTGGGAGATGGTACTTGCGGCACGCTCCGCATGGAGAATGACGTTGAGCGCGTACGCGCCGACGCCGAGGAGAAGCAGGACGGGGAGCGCGGCGAGGAAGAAAACCCAGCGCGCCGGGCCTTTGCGCCGGGGCGGGGGGACGACGACAGGCATCGCTTCCGTTTCCTGGATGCGCGCGGTACGCGGCCCGAGTTCGGGTTGGCCTTTCACGTCCTGCTCCAACCGGGCGGCGCGGACGGCGCGCTTGTACTGGCCGCGTACCTTCGGGCTGGTCGCCTGACGTGCATGCATCGCCCGCCGGATGCGCTTGCGTGCGTCGTTGTCCATGCCCATGCTCCCTCATCGCCGCACTAACCCGTCGGGGCCGGAGTATATCACACGGACCGGGTCGCACATTATGTCGGGTGTTCGTGTATACTCGCCCGACACCTCGGCGCACCGACGCGCAGGGTGGTAACGCATGATTGCAACAATGTCCACCGGACGGTGGGCAGGGGAGGCCACCCGGCAGATGTTCCGCCCCTTCGATTATTTCCTCGGTGCGTTCAGCCGCGATCTGGGTATTGACCTGGGCACGGCGAACACCCTTGTCTATGTGCGCGGGCGGGGGATCGTCGTCTCCGAGCCTTCGGTCGTCGCGATAGATTCCCGCACCAAGCGCGCCCTCGCCGTCGGCGCGGAGGCGAAGGCGATGCTCGGCAAGACGCCGGGCAACATCATCGCTATCCGCCCGCTCAAGGATGGCGTGATCGCCGACTTCGATACGGTCGAACTGATGCTCCGCTACTTCATCACGAAAGTGCACCCGCAGCGCGTGATGGCGCCGCATCCGCGCGTCGTCGTCGGTATCCCGTCCGGCGTCACCGAGGTCGAGAAGCGGGCGGCGAAGGATGCAGCGCTCTCGGCGGGCGCGCGTGAGGCGTACACGATCGAGGAACCGATGGCGGCGGCGATCGGTGCGGGCTTGCCCGTCAACGAGCCGGTCGGCAGCATGATCGTGGACATCGGCGGCGGTACGACCGAAGTCGCCGTGATCTCGCTCGGCGGCATCGTCGTCAATAACTCGATCCGCATCGCGGGGGATGAGATTGATGACGCGATCGTCCAATATGCGCGGCGCGACCACAACCTTGTGATCGGCGAGCGGATGGCGGAGAATGCGAAGATCGCCGCCGGCAGCGCCTACCCGCTCGAACAGGAGCGGCGTGTCATGCTCCGGGGGCGCGACCTCCTGACAGGCCTGCCGAAGGAGGTCGAGATCTCGTCGGTCGAGTTGCGGGACGCGATTTCCGGCCCCGTCAGCACGATCGTTGACCTCGTCAAAAGCAGCATCGAAGAAACGCCACCGGAACTCGTCGCGGACATCATGGAGCAGGGTATCACGCTCGCGGGCGGTGGCGCGCTCCTGTTCGGCCTCGAACGGCGGCTGGAAATGGAACTGCGCATGCCCGTCCATAAAGCGGAGAACCCGCTGACCTGCGTCGCGGAAGGGACCGGTCGGGTGGCGGAGTCCCTCCACCTCTACCATCGCGCGCTCGCCGGGGGCCAGGAACTCCGGCGTCCCTACTAACATGCGGAGGCGACGATGATGACGTCGTTCGGCTCGCGTCGGCGCCCCTGGCTGTATATCGCGACCTTTATCGGCCTGACGCTCCTGCTCATTTTACTCGACTCCCAGCACGCCTTCGACCCGATCAAGGGCGGTGCGTCGAGCGTCCTCGCCTCGTGGCAGGAACGGGCGAAGGCAGTCGGCGACCGGCTCGGCGTCGCGCGCGGCAGCGTCCAGAATACCGAGGAGTTGCAGGCGCAGATAGATATGCTGACGAAACAGCGCGACCGACTGCTCACGGACAATAGCCGCCTCGTGGACCTCGAAAAGGAAAATCAGACGCTGCGCAAGCAACTCGATTTCCAGCAGGCGCAACCGACCTACGACTACATTGCGGCTGAGGTCGTCAAGAATGATCGCGAATCGCCACGCAAGGTCGCCACGCTCAACAAGGGCAAGGATGACGGGCTGGTGAAGGGAATGGCTGTCACGTCGCCAGAAGGGCTAATGGTCGGCATTATTACCGATCTCACGGCCCACACAGCGCTGGTCACGTTCGTCATTGATGACAGCATCCATGTCAGCGCTGTCGTGCAAGACAGCAGCGAGCAGGGCATTGTCGCTGGTGCATGGCAGGAGTCGAAGCGGCTCCTGCTGCGCGAGGTGGACAAGAACGCGAAGATCGAGAAGGGGCAGCGGATCGTCACGGGGAATCTGACGAACGGCGTCGTCCAGAATCTGCCAATTGGCTATGTCTACAGCGTCACGCGCCAGGACATTTCCGATACGCAGGAGATCGAACTCATCCCGTACGCGAACTTCGATAACTTGCGCACGGTCAACATCATCAAAGGGAAGAAGCAACCGTGACGCGCCTGCCGGATTTCCGGTTGACCGCTGCGCTCGCCACGGCGAAAGTCATCTATCGCGCGACGCAACTGCTTGGTCGGAGCGGCGGCACGGCGATCCCCGGTCTCGTCGCGGAGCGCATTGACCCGCGATTGATCGGTAAACTCGCCGCCCGGCTGCCGGAAGGGGCCATCGTCGCCGCGGGGACGAACGGCAAGACAACGACCGCGCGTATGCTGGCGGACATCCTGACCGCTGCCGGGAAGACCGTGCTGAACAACGGTGCGGGCAGCAATCTCAGCCGGGGCATCGCGGCCTCGTTCGCGCGCCAGTCGTCGCTGGTAGGGCGACCCGGCGCGGATGTCGCGGTGATCGAGACAGACGAGGGGGCATTCCCCGCCGTCGTCGCGGCGGTGCGACCGCGTGTCATCGTCCTCAACAACCTGTTTCGCGACCAACTTGACCGCTACGGCGAGTTGAACAGCATCGCGTCGAAGTGGAATGTCGCGCTCTCCCATCTCGCACCGGGCGCCAGCATCGTCTATGACGCCGACGATCCGACGCTCTGCGCCCTCGCCGATGCCGCGCCATCGGGAACGACGCTGATTCCGTTCGGACTCGGCGCGCACGGGTATACCTTACCGGAACTGACCCACGCCGCCGATGCCGTACTTTGCACGAAATGCGGGACGCCGCTGGAGTATCACGCGCTCTCGGTCGGCCACCTCGGTGATTGGTTCTGCCCGACGGGTGACAATGCCCGCCCACCGCTGGCATGTGCCGCGACGCATATCCGCCTCCTCGGCATGGAGGGCGCGACATTCACCGTGGCAAGCCCTGAAGGGGATTTCGACATTTCAACCAACGTGCCGGGGCTGTACAACGTGTATAACGCGCTGGGCGCGTCCGCTGCCGCAGTGACCGTTGGTGTCGCGCCGCAGGTTGTCGCGAGCGCGCTGCAAACCTTCGTCGCACCATTCGGGCGGATCGAGCGCATTCCGTTGCACGGGCGGCGATTGACACTCTTGCTCATCAAGAATCCGACGGGTGCGAACGAAGTGTTGCGTCTCGTCGCCACCGCCCCGCCCGCGCCGCTGCTAATCTGCATCAACGACCTGATCGCCGACGGGCGCGATGTTTCGTGGCTGTGGGACACCGATTTCGAGATGCTCGCGGACTATGCCGCGCCGATCAGCGTCAGCGGTATCCGCGCCCTCGACATGGCGGTGCGCCTGAAGTACGCCGGTGTGCCCGATGACCGGATCACCGTGGTGCCGGAAATCACCGACGCATTGGTCGCCGTTGCAGAGCGCGCAGCGGCAGGCGGCGATGCGTATGTCCTGCCAACCTACACCGCGATGCTCGCCGCGCGGGAAGCGTTGCACACACTCGGCGCGCTCCGCGATGTCTGGGCAACGGCGGAACGAAACGCGGGCACGATAGCGTAGGCTTCAGCCTGCGTCTCTCTGTCATTATCCGCAGGCTGGAAAGCCCGCGCTACCGGGAAGGGACTACCGGGGACGCAGGCTGAAGCCTACGCTACCTTTGGGAAAGGAAGCGGGCATCTTCATGACACACTACTCACTGAGAATTACGTGGCTCTACCCTCGTCTAATGAACATCTACGGCGACCGGGGCAATGTGCGCGCGCTCGAACAGCGGTGTGCATGGCGCGGGATCGCGGCGAATGTCGTGCGTGTCGGCGGGGGCGATCTGCTGACGCCGGGCGACACGGACATCTACTTCTTCGGCGGCGGGCAGGATCGCGAGCAGGTGACGGTCGCCGCCGATCTGCAAGGCCCGACTGGCGACGCGATCACGCGCGACATGGCCGAAGACGCGGTCGCACTAACGGTTTGCGGCGGCTATCAACTCTTCGGACACTATTACCGCCCGTACGAAACCGATGACTTGCCCGGCATCGGCATCTTCGATGCCTGGAGCGATGCGGGGCCGAATCGCTTCATCGGCAATGTCCTGTCCGAGACCGAATGGGGCACGCTCGTCGGCTTCGAGAACCACAGCGGCCGGACGTTTCTCGGCGAAGGGACGCGACCGTTCGGGCGCGTAGTCGTCGGGCACGGCAACAACGGCCAGGACGGCACCGAAGGCGCGGTGACGCGCAACGCCTTCGGCTGCTACCTGCACGGATCGCTGCTGCCAAAAAACCCCGCGTTCGCGGATCATCTGATCGCCCTCGCCCTCCGTCGTAAGTACGGACCCGATGCCGCTCTCCCGCCGCTCGATGACACGCTGGAAAGCGATGCACACGCAGCGGCGGCAACCCGCGCGAAGCAGATGCGTTAACTTCCCGGCGTCGTTTCTCCAAACGTTATGTTATGATGCGGTCGGGTTAGACAGACACGGGTGATGGACGGGAGGCGGGATGGAGCGGCGGGAAGCGGGGGCGGGAGGCGAGATCGCTCGCGTGCTGTTCGCGGCGCTTCTACTCTTTTTCGCGCTGGGGCAAGGGCCAATCATCCAAGCTCTTTTTCCGCTTGATGTCACGCCGAATCTGGTGCTCGTGCTCATCACGCTCTGGGCCGGGTACCACGGCCTCCGGGAGGGGATGGCGTGGGCGTTCGCGGCGGGCGTCCTGCTCGATCTGCTGCTGTTCGCGCCGCTCGGCGCGCACGCGCTCGCCTTCATGGCAATTGTTCTGGCGATTGATCCGGTGCGGCAGATCGCGTTCGGCGATAACCATGCGTGGGCGCTGGTGGCAGTCTTCGTCGCCGCGCTGCTGGGCGACTTCGTCTTTTTGCTCGTGACGAACGCGGCGGGGCATCCGTTACGCCTCGACACGCTGTGGCGGTTCAGTATAGCCCGCGCACTGACGGACGTACTGGCGGCGGTCGTGTTCATGCCGTTCGTGCTTTGGATGCGCCGGTGGGGGAAACATGCGGATTTTGCGACGCACTAATCACCGGCGCTACGGCTCGCAGCGGCTCGAATTCCGCCGCTTCGGCACGCCAACCAAGGAGTCACCGAAAGAGCAGAGTGCGGATGAGGTTTTTCTCGGTCGCCGGATGTTCATCTTCAAGGGGCTTGCTGCCGGCTGCTTCGCCGCCGTCACCGGGCGGATTGGCTACCTGCAACTCGGCCATCACCAGAGTGCGACGCAGGAGGCGGTGACGCAGAATCTGCGCAAGCAGGTCGTGCGGGCGCCGCGCGGGCTGATCACGGATCGCAATGGTGAAATCCTCGCCGAGAACCGTAAGGCGTGGGGCCTCGCGCTCATCCGTGCCAAACTGCCGAAAGACCCGGTACGCCGCGAGGCGATGTTTGCCGAAGTGGAGAAATACGTCCCGCTTGAGTGGGCGATCACCGTGCTGCCGTTCGGGCCGCGCGCCCTGCCCGCCACAGTCGAGGACGCTGCCAAGCGATTGGCGCAGTACAGCACGACCTACGACGACATCAACATCGGCCGGATGCTCCGCCGGGCGAACCAGCAACCGATCCTGCTCGAAAAAGACCTGAGCAAGGAGGATGTCGCGCCGATCAGGCGGGCGATTGGCGACATCCCCGGCGTGGAGTTCACGCGCTACGCGGAGTATCTCGTCTCCTCCGCGAACCAGCCGGACGCGGAACGCCCGACGCTCGTCAAGCGCGGCCTTGATCGGTTGGTCGCGCTCGCGCTCGATGCGAATGTGATTGATTTTCCCGGCATGGTCGTGGATGAAACCGTGCTCGCGCGGCACTATCCACTCGGCGATCTCGTTTCGCATGCCATCGGCTACGTCGGTCCGGTGATTACGGAAGACCTGCGCAACAACCCGACGACCGGGGAACCCATCTATCAGCCGGATGATGTGATCGGGCGGATCGGTTTGGAGGCTGCGCTGGAGGACGAGATACGCGGCAACGCGGGCACGCGATGGTATCTGGTGGACAGCCAGGAGGTGGATCGCGGCACGTCGCAGTTCGTCGCCGCGACGCCCGGCAAGAATCTCGAACTGACGCTCGATGTCACCTTGCAGAAGGCGGCGCGGGACGCGTTGCTGAAGCAATTGCCGCTCGCGCAGGCCAACGCGCGCGACGCTGACCCCAATGCGGTGGTGGATTCCGCCGTCGCTGTCGTCCTCGATCCGCGCAACGGCGAAGTGCTCGCGATGGTCAGCCTGCCCGCGTATGATAATCAAGTCTTCATTGATTCTGGCGACCATGTCGCTGCTCGCAAACAAATCAAGGCGTATCTCGACGATGACAAGACGAAGCCGATGCTCAACAAGGCACTGTATGAGTTGTACGCGCCGGGCAGCACGCTGAAGCCTTTCATGGCGGCAGCGGGTTTGAATGAGGGGACGCTCAAGCCGGACACGTCCTTTAACTGTCCCGGCGCGATTTATGTGCAATATGGGACGGACGAGAATACAAGGGACGAGAAGCCGTGCTGGGTGAAGGCGCATGGAATCGCGCCACATGGGCCGCAAACCGTCGTCGAAGGAATCATGAACTCCTGCGACATCTTCTTTTACAATGTCGGCGCGCCGCATCAGATTGATCCCCAGACCGACAAATACCTGCATTACTATGAATATGGCGGGCCGAAGGGCATCCAGAAGCACGACTTTCAGGGGCTCGGTATTGAGGCGATGGACAAGTACTTCGCGGATTTCGGTTTCGGCACGAAGACCGGCATGAAAGACCTCGGCAATGAGGAAATCGGTGTCGTGCCGACACCCGCCTACAAAACGAATCTGACGAAGAAGGACCATCCACCGGATGGCGACCCGTGGGCGCTCGGTGACACGATCAATGTGACCATCGGGCAGGGGTACTTCACCTGCACACCGATGCAGATGGCGGTGGCAACGGCAGCGATCGCGAATGACGGCGCCTTCCACCGCCCGCATCTCGTCCGCCGGATCACTGACGACAAGGGCAACGAACTCCAGCGGGCGGACACCAGCCCGCTCCGCTCGTCGCTTATCAAGCCTGAACATCTCGCCCTCGTCCGGCAGGGGATGCGCGCGGTCATCGCGGATAAGCGCGGCACGGCGTTCGGCAAAATCAATGTGCCCGTGGAGGTCGCGGGGAAGACCGGCACGGCGGAGTACGGCGAGGCGATTGCCGTCAAGGGCAAACCGCTTAAGTACCAGCGACAGCACGCGTGGTTCACGGCCTTCGCGCCGTACCAGAACCCGGAGGTCGTCGTCGCAGTGCTGATCGTCGGCGGCGGTGAGGGGACGACGTTCGCTGCGCCCGCTGCGAACGATATTCTGAAAGCATATTTCAAGGGGCAAGGGAAAGCGATACCGTAGGGGTCGGCACGGGGGAAACGGGGGCGTCGGGTGAACGAGTCGCACGCACGATTACCGCGCATCGTCGTCCGTGGCACGCGGGACGGCCTCGTGATCGTGCTACCCGAACGCGGGACGACGCGGGAACTCGTGCAGTCGCTCATCCAGCGGATCGCCGGGGCGGAAGGGTTTTTTCGCGGCGCGGAGGTCGTGCTGGATTACGGCACGCGCACCGTCATCGGGGAAGAGATCGCCGTACTGCGGCAGGTGATCGAAGAGCGCGGTATCACGCTCCGCACGGCGACAGCGACCGGGTTCGACAGTCGCTCGACGCTTCGCGCACTCGGCTACAGCCCGCTCAGCGCGATGCCACAGCCGCCGGTGAAGGGGGACGAATCGCACCACATCCCCGTCATGCCGCGCGACGAGTTGCCGATGCGCTACGTCCGCCGCACGTTTCGCTCCGGTATGTCCCTGCATCACCCCGGCCACCTCACCGTCCTGGGCGATGTCAATCCGGGCGCGGAACTGACGGCGGCGGGGGATATCGTCATCTTCGGCTCGATCCGGGGCGTCGTCCACGCCGGGGTGATGGGGGATACCGGCGCGATCATCGCCGCGCTGTCAATGACGCCGACGCAGTTGCGCATTGGCACGATTTACGGACGCCCCGCCGAGCCGGGCGCCGACGACGCGGGCGAGGGGCCATGCATCGCGCATCTGGACGGCGGCGAACTGGTCATCGTACCGTGGTATGGCGGGCGCGACGTGCCGCCGTTACGTCAAGAGTAGACAGTAGACAGTCGTCAGTAGTCAGAACGGAATCGGATCTTTCTGTCTACTGACGACTGTTTACTGTCTACTGCCAGGGGGGGCAGATGGCCGGGCAGATCGTGACAATCACTTCCGGTAAGGGTGGCGTTGGTAAGACGACGACGACCGCGAATATCGGCACCGCGCTGGCGATGCAGGGGCGCAATGTCGTGCTGATTGACGCGGACATTGGCCTGCGCAACCTCGATATCGTGATGGGGCTGGAAAACCGCATCGTCTACGATCTCGTGGACGTGGTCGAAGGGCAGTGCCGCGTGCGACAGGCGATGATCCGGGACAAGCGGTTCCCGAACCTTTCGCTGATCCCGGCGGCACAAACGCGCGACAAGGAGGCGGTTTCACCTGACCAGATGGCCGATCTGACGCGCGAACTGGCCGAAAGCCACGACTTCGTCCTGGTGGACTCACCGGCAGGGATCGAGCAGGGGTTTCGCAATGCGATCGCCGGGGCGACGGCGGTCGTCGTCGTGACGACACCCGAAGTCTCCGCCGTGCGCGACGCAGACCGGATCATCGGCCTGGTTGAGGCGGCGGAGTTGCCGCCGCCGCGCCTGATCCTCAACCGCTTCCGCCCCGACATGGTCAAGCGCGGCGATATGATGGATGTGGAGGATGTCGAGGAAATCCTCGCGATTGACCTACTCGGCGTCGTGCCGGAGGACCAGACGATCATCACGAGCACGAACCGGGGTGAGGTCGCCGTCTTCGACAGCCATTCTCCGGCGGGCAGCGCCTTCAAGGACATCGCGCGCCGGATGCAAGGGGAAACGATTACGTTCCAGCGATACGAGGTCGCGCACGCGGGCATGATGTCGCGTTTTCTCCGCGCCCTCGGTTTCGCGCGGGTCTGAAAGAAAGAGGATCGAACCACCAAGACACCAAGGACACCAAGAAGGATCGTTGGGAACGTACATAAAGACGTTTTCTTGGTGGTAGCGGGCTTTCTAGTCTGATGCTCATAAACTTGAATCTCTTGGTGTCCTTGGTGTCTTGGTGGTTGTATTGGTTTTGGCGCGGCGCGTGGGCAACGTCGTGAGGAGGGCGAGATGCGGTTCTTCCGAGGGTTCGGCAAGCAGGTAACGCCACCGGCGAGTAGCAGCAGCACGCTGGCCAAGCAGCGGCTGAAGGTCGTGCTCGTTTCGGACCAGATGCGCGTGTCGCCGGGGCTGATGGCGGCGATTCGCGACGACATCGTCGAGGTTCTTTCGCGCCGTCTGGACGTGGACCGCGACGGTATCGAGGTGACAATTGCGCCGGGTCACGGCAACAACACCGACGAACTGACCGCGCGTGTCCCCGTCCGTCGTGCCGCCCGCGCACGCCTGTGATGGTGATTCCTGCCCCTCCGGAAATGGCCGAGCAACTGGCGGGAAACGGCTTTCGCTTCCACCATGTTGGCGTCATCGTGCGCGATCTCGCCGCAGCGGCGGCAAACTACCGCCTGCTCGGGTTCGCGCCGGGACATGAGGAAGACGTGCCCGCGCAGGGTGTTCGTGTCCTGCTGCTGCCGACGCGCGAGCCGGGTCAGTACCTCGAACTCTTCACGCCCCTTGGCGAAGGTCGTCTGCGCGACTATCTGGAAAAGCGGGGCGAGGGGATGCACCATCTCGCCTTCGCGGTGGATGACATCGCGGCGGCGCTCGGACAGTTGCGGGCAAATGGTGTACGCTTGGTGGACGAAACGCCGCGCGCGGGCGCACATGGTTGGTCCGTCGCCTTTCTCCATCCGGCGAGCGCGCACGGCGTGTTGATTGAACTGGTGCAGGAGCAGTAGTCGGTACACAGTAGGCAGTAGTCAGTTGGGAGCGGAAATCGGAGCGCCACATGCATCTTCGTTGTCTTCCGACTACCGATTACTGACTACTGCCTACTGTCTACTTCCCGGGAGGTCTTCTTATGGCCGCGCCTCCGAAAGAACGAATGACCGATAGCGGCGTCCCGGTTGCGCCCTATTATGACGCGCCGGAATTTCCGGCTCCCATGCCGCCGCCCGGCACGTATCCCTACACGCGCGGTATCTACCCGGAGATGTATCGCGCCCGCCGCTGGACGATGCGGCAGTACGCCGGGTTCGCCTCGGCGGAGGCGACGAATGAGCGGTTCAAGTCGCTGTTGGAGAAGGGGCAGACTGGGCTTTCCGTCGCCTTTGATCTGCCGACCCAACTTGGCTACGACGCGGACGATCCGATGGCGGCGGGCGAGGTCGGCAAGGTCGGCGTCTCGATCAGCCGCCTCGACGATATGCGCATCTTGTTCGACGGCATCCCGCTCGGCGAGGTGACGACGAGCATGACGATCAACGCGCCCGCCGCGATCCTCCTCCTGATGTACCAGATCGTCGGCGAGGAGCAGGGTGCGGACGCCAAGAAACTGGGCGGCACGATCCAGAATGACCCGTTGAAAGAATATCAGGCGCGCGGGACATACATCTACCCGCCGCGTCCCTCGATGCGGCTTGTCACCGACACCTTCGCCTACTGCGCGAAATACCTGCCGCAATTCAACCCGATCAGCATCAGCGGCTATCACATGCGCGAGGCGGGCTGCTCGGCGGCGCAGGAGATCGCCTTCACGCTTGCGAACGCCATCGCCTATGTCGAAGCAGGACTTGCGGCCGGGCTGACTGTTGACGCCTTCGCGCCCCGCCTCTCCTTTTTCTTTGGGGCGCACAACGACCTGTTCGAGGAAGTCGCGAAGTTCCGTGCCGCGCGCCGCATCTGGGCGACGATGATGCGCGAGCAATTTGGTGCGCAGGACAAGCGTTCCATGCTCCTCCGCTTCCACACGCAGACCTGCGGCTGCACGCTGACCGCGCAGCAGCCGCACAACAATATCGTGCGGGTCGCGTTGCAGGGATTGGCGGCGGTGCTGGGCGGGACGCAGAGTTTGCACACTAACTCATTCGACGAGGCGCTCGGTTTGCCGACGGAGCACGCGGCGACGCTCGCGCTGCGGACGCAGCAGATTATCGCGGAGGAGAGCGGCGTGACGGCGACGGCGGACCCGCTCGGCGGCTCGTACTACGTCGAGGCGCTGACCGACGGGGTGGAACACGAGGCACGCCGCTGGATGGAGCGCGTCGCGGAGCGCGGCGGGGCGGTCGCCGCAACGGAGAGCGGTTTCATCGCCGGGGCGATTGCTGAGCACGCCTATCGGCAGGAGATGGGGCAGGAACGGGGCGAACGCGTCGTTGTTGGCGTCAACCGCTATCGGGCGCAGGAGGAGATCGAGGTGCCGATCCTCCGTCCCGACCCGGAGGCGGAGAAGAAACAGATCGCGCACCTCGCGACCCATCGCGCGGGCCGCAACGTGATCGCCTGCGAGTCGGCGCTTGGCGTCGTCCGCACCGCCGCGCAGGGCGACGCGGAATTGCTCGGCCCGATGCGCGCCGCGCTCCTCGCCGGCGCGACCCTCGGCGAAATCTGCACCGCGCTCCGTGAGGTCTGGGGGACGTATCGGGCGGCGCGGCCGGTGTAGGAGCGGGGAACCTAACCCCCCGGCCCCCTTCCGTCACTCGGCGTGGGAAGGGGGAGGGTTAGGGGCGCATGGCATGCGCCCTCTGGCGATAGCAGGGCGCTCCGGGGAATACCACGGCACTTCGCATAAGACACCCCTCTCCATCGCAATGGAGAGGGGCCGGGGGTGAGGTATGAGCCTCGAATCAATCGCGGAGACGTATCACGCGCCGCCGGAGTCGGTGGCGATGGTGCGGCCGATCATCGAGCGGATCGAGCGGCGCGACCGCGAGGGCGCGGACATTACCATCGCGCGGCTCGCCTTGCGCTGCACGGACATGGTAGAAAGTGGCTCGATGGGCGCGTGGGTCGCCGATAGCGCGTTCACGATCCTCGATGTCTGGCTCACCGACGAGATGGAGCGCACCGATGTCGGTGTGGATGAGCGGACGTGGGAACTGTTGACCGAAGGCAATCTCTTCCACGGCCAGGGCGTCATCTTCAAGCCCGATCTGTCGTACCTGCGCCAGGTCGCGGCGGCGATCCTTTTCGATCACGGATTGCCGCCGACCTACACCGATCCGGACAATATTTTGGACATTTCGGAATATCGGGAGCGGCATGGCAACGAATAATCACCCCCACGCGGAGCGGATCGCGCGGTTGCAGGCGCAGCGGCAGCGCGAGGAGGACGAGGCGGAACAGAAGCAGCACGCGCGCGGCAAACGCACGGCGCGCGAGCGGGTACTGGCGCTGCTCGACGAGGGCACATTCAGCGAACTCGACCCGTACGCGGTGCATCGCTCAGAGCACTTCACGATGCCGGAGCGGCACCCGCTCGGCGATGGCGTCGTCACTGGCTTCGGGCTGCTCGACGGGCGACCCGTCTGCGTCTTCTCGCAGGATTTCACGGTCTATGGCGGCTCCCTGGGCGAGGTCTTCGCGGAGAAGGTCGTCAAGATCATGGACAAGGCGCGGGCGGCGGGCGTGCCGATGATCGGCATCAACGACAGCGCGGGCGCGCGGATTCAGGAGGGCGTCGAGGGGCTGGAAGGATACGGCGAGGTCTTCTTCCGCAATGTGCAATGCTCCGGCATCATCCCGCAGGTCTCGATCATCGCCGGGCCGTGCGCGGGTGGCGCGGTTTACTCGCCCGCGATGACCGACCTCGTCGTGATGGTGGACGGCATCTCCCAGATGTTCATAACCGGCCCGGACGTCATCAAGACCGTGACGGGCGAAGACGTGACGCACGAATCGCTCGGCGGCGCGCACACGCACGCGACCGAGAGCGGCGTCGCGCAACTCGTCGCGGTGGATGAGGATCATAGCGTTGATCTCGTCCGCGCCTTCCTCTCCTACCTCCCTTCCAACAACAAGGAGCAACCGCCGCACGTCGCGACGACCGACGACCCACGCCGCGCCGATCCCGAACTGGACGACCTCGTGCCCGAACTGCGCACCAAGCCGTACGACATGCGCGGCATCATCCGGCGGATCGTGGATGCGGACTCCTTCTTCGAGTTGCAGCCGGAGTTCGCGCCGAATATCCTCACCGGATTCGCCCGCCTCGATGGCTATGCGGTTGGCGTCGTCGCGAACCAGCCGATGCACCTGGCAGGGACGTTGGACATCCTCGCGTCGGAGAAGGCGGCGCGCTTCGTCCGCCTCTGCGATGCCTTCAATGTGCCGCTCGTCACCTTCGAGGATGTGCCCGGTTTTCTCCCCGGCACCGATCAGGAGTACGGCGGCATCATCCGCCACGGCTCCAAATTGCTCTATGCCTACTGCGAGGCGACGGTGCCGAAGGTGACGGTCATCACCCGCAAGGCGTATGGCGGCGCGTACGTCGTCATGTGCTCAAAGAGCGTCGGCGCGGACCTCAATCTCGCGTGGCCGACGGCGGAAGTCGCCGTGATGGGGCCGGAAGCGGCGGTCGCGGTGATCGCACGGCGGGAGATCGCGGCGGCATCCGACCCGGCTGAGAAGCGTGCCGA
>JBBRLR010000030.1:0-42344 GCA_038231255.1 Thermomicrobiales bacterium
AGGATGCCCTCTCGTTTGGTCTCACTGGGCCGCTCCTGCGCGCCTCCGGCGTCAACTACGATGTCCGCAAAGCGCTGCCGTACCTCATCTACGACCGGCTGGATTTCGAGATCCCGCTCGGTGAAAACAGCGACACGTACGACCGCTATCTCATCCGCATGGAGGAGATGCGCCAGTCCCTCAGCATCATCGAGCAGTGCATGGCGCAGATGCCGACGGACGGTCCGCTGATGGCGGACGAGCCGAAGTACGTCTTCCCCGCTCACGATGCGGTGATGTTCGAGGCGGAGGCGATGCAACGACACTTCAAACTCGTCATCGAGGGTTTCTCGCCGCCGCCGGGCGAGGTGTATGTCGGCATCGAGAACCCAAAGGGCGAACTCGGCTACTATATCGTCTCGGACGGCACGCCGCACGCCTATCGGCTGCGCATCCGCCCACCGTCCATGATTAACCTGCAGATCGTCAACAAAATCTCGGTCGGCACGATGATCGCCGACCTGATCGCGATTCTCGGTACGATTGATATGGTACTCGGCGAGGTGGATCGGTAGGATGTTCGAGGTCCGGGGTTCGGAGTTGATCATTCCTCGAACCCCGGACCTCGAACCCCGAACTTAGGAGCGAAGCGACGCATGGCGAAAGACGTCACTTGCATCATCAACGGTAAGAGCGTGACCGTCCCGGCGGGTACAACGATCATCAATGCCGCGAAAAAGATCGGCATCACGATCACGTCGTTCTGCTACCAGCCGGACTTGCGCCCATGGGGTTCGTGCCAGATGTGCGTTGTCAATGTCCTCGGGCGGCGTGGCGGGACGCAGATTTCGTGCGCGACGCCCGTGCGCGACGGAATGGAAGTCGCGACGCACGACGAGGTTTCCTACAAGGCGCGGCAGGACTTGCTCAAGTTCTTCCTGATTGACCACGCCTTGGATTGCCCGACCTGCGACGCCTCCGGTGAATGCCAGTTGCAGGACTCGACGTATGAGTATGGCGTCGCGGAAAACCCCTTTCACCGACCGAAGATGGTACGTGAGGTTCAGCATTTCTCGGACCTGATTGACTTCAAGCACGACCGCTGCGTGCAATGTTCGCAGTGCATCCGCACCTGCGAGGAAGTGATCGGCGCGTCCGCGATCACGATGGCGAACCGCGGCCTCGAAAGTACGATCATCCCGGCATTCGGCAACTCCCTCTACGACACGGACTGCACCCACTGTGGGATGTGCGTGCAGGTCTGCCCCGTCGGCGCGCTCACCGACCGCGAGTACGGCGAGCATCCGTGGGAGATGCAAACGGTGCGCTCGATTTGCGGCTTCTGCCCCGTCGGCTGCTCGCTCGATGTGCAGACGCGCGAGGGCGACATCAAGCGGGCGCAAGGCTCGGCGCGCGAGTACGGCGTCAACCGCTCCTATACCTGCGTTAAGGGCCGCTGGGGCTACGATACCGTCACGAATCCCGCGCGCCTCGAGACGCCGCTGATTCGCACCGGCGACTCCTTCCGTGAGGCGACGTGGGAAGAAGCGTTGACACTCGTCGCGGATCGCCTCGCCACGCATCGCGACGGCGCATTTGCCGCCGTTTCCGCGCCGACCCTGACGAACGAAGACGCATTCGTGCTGGCGCAGTTCGCGCGCGATGTGATGGCCTCGCCGCATGTGGATGTCGTCGGGCGCGAGGTGCACGCGGCGGGCGACCGCGCGATGGTCGCGGCGCTCGGCGAAGCGGCGGTGACGAACAGCAAGGCCGAACTGCTCGACGCGAAGATGTTCCTGCTCGTCGGCGCCGATATGCCGGAAACGCATCCCGTTCTCTCCTATGATCTCCACATCGCCCTTCGCACCCGCGACGCGCGCATGGTGATCGTCTCGCCGACCTGGAACAATCTGTGTGAGGTCGCGACGGTCTGGTTGCAGGTGCGCCCCGGCACGGAAACGACGGCGCTTCTGGCGATGGCGAATGTCATCACCCAGGAGAATCTGCACGCCGCGACCTTTGTTTCCGAGCGGACCGAGGGCTACGATGACTGGTTCGCCACTGTACGTATGATGACCCCTGAGATCGCGGCGGAGCGGTGCGGCGTTCCCGCAGTGGAGATCGAGCGGGCCGCGCGGCTCTACGCGAAGGGCGGCTTCGTTCGCAATCCGCCGCCGGAGTCGGGGATCTATCCCCCGTCGGCGGCGTTCTTCGGTTCAGGCATCACGAGCCTGGCAGATGGCGAGGATGCCGCGACTACAGTGGTTAACCTCGCCCTCCTGACCGGGAACATTGGGCGAGCGGGCGCGGGTGTCTGGCCGTTGCGGGATGGCACGAACCATCAAGGCGTGCTCGACGTCAATTGCGTCCCCGCTGCCGGTGGCGTCGGGCTGAGCCAGATGCCCGCCGCAATGGAATCGGGCGCGATCCGCGCCGCGCTCCTGTCCGGCTTCGATCCGGCGGGTGATCCCGATGAGCGGATCGCGGCGGCTGCCGCGCAGGCGCTCGAACGGCTCGACTTTCTCGTCGTCCACGGTTTATTCATGACCGAAACGGCGAAGCGCGCCGATGTCGTTTTGCCGGCAACGACCTGGACCGAAGTCGCCGGGACGCTGACGAACGTGGATCGGCATGTGCAACTGCTGCGACCGGCGTTGGCGCCGCTCGGCGGGAGCCGATCGCTGTGGGACGCGCTGAACGACCTCGCGGGCCTGATGGGCGCGGATGTGGGTTATGGTGACGCATCGGATGTGTTCGACGCGATTGCGACGGTCGTCCCGTCGTATGCCGGGCTATCGCATCAGCGTCTCAACTGGGACGGCGGCTTGCAGTGGCCCGTGCTGGCGGCGGACGACGCGGGCACGCCGATCTTGTTCGTGGATGGCTTCTCCACCGCGAGCGGCAAGGCACGGATGCGCCCGGTGAGCGTGCCGCCGCTCGAAGACGTCGCCGCGTCCGCCCCCTTCGGCCTCATCCTGACGACGAATCGTGGCCCCGATGCGCACGGGAGGCTGACGGAAAACGTGCCGTCGGTGGACCTGTCGCGGATTCACCCGCTCAGCGACCTCGTGATACACCCGGAGGACGCGCGCCGCCGTGGCATCGTCACGGGCGATACGGTTCGCGTGGTCTCCGCCTATGGGGACATGCGCGCGACGGCGCTGCTTAGCGAGAAGACGCAGCGCGGGCTCGTCCATCTCGATTTCGATGTCGAGGAGATCGCGCAGAACATATCGGTGACACCGTCATTGGACCGACCGTGGCGGATCGGCGAACTGAAAGTATGCGCAGTCGAGGTGCTACCAGTAGCGCAAGCGCGGCCAGAGATGGTCGCGGCGGGAGGCGACTAAGAGATGACGTTTGCGGAGGTTAACGTTCTCAGCAGTCAGCCGGGCTGGCTCACCTCGATCACCGTCGTCGTACTCCTTTTCATCGCGCTGACGATGATGGCGTACATGACCTATTACGAGCGCAAGGTGATCGCCTTCATGCAGGACCGGCTCGGCCCGACGCGCACCGGCCCGCGCGGCCTGCTGCAACCGGCGGCCGATGGCCTGAAGCTGCTTTTCAAGGAGGACATCATCCCGAGCGGCGCGGATCGCTGGGTCTTTTTCTTCGCGCCTGTCGTCGTGTTCGTCACCGCGCTCACCGCGTTCATGATTATCCCGCTCGGTGGCAAGGCGTATGTCCCGTTCACCTCGAAACACGTCAACCTCTTCCTGACAGACCTCAATGTCGGCTTGCTGATGATTCTCGCGCTCGGCGGTATCGGCGTGTACGGCATCATCCTCGGCGGCTATGCCTCCGCGAACCGCTACTCGCTGCTCGGTGGATTGCGGTCTGCGGCGCAGGTGATTTCGTATGAACTGACGCTCGGCCTGGCGCTGGTCGGTGTGATGCTACTGACTGGTTCACTCAGCCTGCTCTCGATTGTAAACTGGCAACGCGACCACGTCTGGTTGATTGTCCTCCAGCCGGTCGGTTTCATCCTTTATCTCATCTCGGCCATCGCGGAAACGAACCGCGCGCCGTTCGACTTGCCGGAAGCGGAGAACGAACTCGTCGCCGGATTCCACACGGAATATTCGGGCTTCCGCTTCTCGATGTTCTTTCTCGGCGAGTACATCAACATGCTCGTCGTTTCCGGCGTCGCGGCGACGGTCTTCCTCGGTGGTTGGGACGGCCCGATCCTGCCCGGCCCGATCTGGCTCTTCATCAAGATGCTGCTCTTCATGTTCGTTTATATCTGGTTGCGGGCCACGCTGCCGCGCTTCCGCTACGATCAGTTGATGGGCATCGCCTGGAAAGTGTTGCTCCCTTTGACGTTGGCGAATATCCTAGTCACGGCGACGGTGAAGGTAGTCATAGATCATCTGTAGCCCGTTGCACCATTCTCAGCAAAGGAGTGTCGCGAATGCCCATGCTGGATGAAATCAAAGGCTTCGGCGTCACCTTTAAGCGCCTGTTCAGGAAGGACTTGACCGTCGAATATCCCGATGAGCGGCGGGCACTTGAGGAGCGCTTTCGCGGCCTGCCGGTCCTGCGCACCGACCCGGACACACAGGAAGTGATCTGCGTCGGCTGCTCGATGTGCGAGCGCATCTGCCCGACGCAGTGCATCTCGATAGAGTTCACGCCCGCCAACGAGGGAGAGCGCGACGTCGTCGTGTATACGCTCGACGCGGGGCGCTGCATGTACTGCGGTCTGTGCGCGAAGTCCTGCCCGGTGGACGCGATCACGATGAGCAACGCATTCGAACTTACCGTGACCTCGCGGGATGGTTTGATCTATCAAAAGTCCCAGTTGGCGGAAATTGGCGCGACGGCGCGGGAGTATTTTGCGCAATGAGCGGCGATATCTTCTTCGCAATTTTCGGTGGACTGGCCGCGCTGACGAGTTTGTTGGTCGTCTTGCAGCGGAACCCGACGCATAGCGCGCTCTTTCTCGTCTTGTCGTTCCTCAATGTCGCGTGCATTTACGTGATGCTCGGCGCGGAGTTTGTCGCCGTCACGCAGATCATCGTCTACACCGGCGCGATTCTCGTCCTTTTCCTGTTCGCCATCATGCTGGTGCGGATGGAAGATTTGCCGGAAATGTACGGCGGGCACACGGTACAGCGGTTCGTCGGGCCATTGATCGGTCTGGCGCTCTTCCTCGAAGTCCTTGCGGTCATCCTTTCCACCGTCCCACTTGGCGCGAGCGGCGCCTTCACGCCGGATGCGATCGCGGCGGTCGGCGGCAATACCCAAGCGCTCGGTCGGAGTTTGTACGGCGACTTCCTCGTGCCGTTCGAGATTTCGTCGCTCGTGCTGCTCGTCGGCGCGATTGGGGCGATCGTCCTGGCGCGCCCGGACTACACAGCGGCGCGCGACCGAGAGATCGGCAGCCTGTTCACGATCTCGCTCGGTCATCCCCAGGAAAGTACGATCGGGGAGCCGTCGGTTTACACCGTGGAGCGCGACCGAGGGCTGATTTTGCGGGACGAAGAAGAGACGGACACGTTCGCTGAGACGCTGAAGCCGTAGGATCGCGTTTGGGAGGACTCATGCATCCGGGGTTGGAATGGTATCTCAGTCTGAGCGCGGTTCTTTTCGTGATCGGCTTGATCGGTGTCCTCACGCGCCGCAATGTGCTCGTGATCTTCATGTGCGTCGAGATGATGTTGAACGCCGTCAATATCAGTTTCATCGCGTTCGGCAGGGCGATCAATTCCGCCACCGGCCAAGTGTTCGCGCTCTTTGTGATTACGGTGGCGGCAGCGGAGGCAGCGGTCGGGTTGGCCATCCTGATCGCCATCGCCCGACGGCAGGACACGACGGATGTTGGACGCCTTGATACACTGCGCGACTGATTTTGGCCGGCACGTTTGGGTATGATTGAGGGATAGGACGGTTCAATGGAGAACTTCCTCTGGCTGATTCCCGGCGCACCGCTCGCCGCGTTCATCATCACGATCCTGTTCGGGCGGGGCTTGCTGAAGTCGCAGGCGCACTGGCCGCCGATCATCGGCGTCGGGATCGCGGCGGTCTGTTCGTGGCTGACGTTTTTCCAGGTGCGCGGCCTCAATGCCGGCGAATCCTTGGACAATCATTTGTTCACCTGGATGAATACCGGCAGTTACGATTTCGACCCGCTGCAACTGAAAGTCGCGATTAATCTGCGCGCCGATCACCTGACGGCGCTGATGTTGCTCGTCGTGACGACCGTCGGCTTCCTCGTCATCGTCTACTCGATTGGCTACATGCACGGCGATACCGGCTACTACCGCTTCTTCGCCTATTTGCCTTTGTTCATTTTCAGCATGCTCATGCTTGTCCTCGCGGATAACTACCTCTTGCTCTTCGTTTTCTGGGAGGCCGTGGGGCTGTGCTCGTATCTCCTGGTCGGCTTCTGGTTCCGGCGGGAGAGCGCGAACAAGGCCGCGCTCAAGGCATTCTGGGTGAATCGCGTCGGTGATGTCGGCTTCGGCCTCGGTACGATGCTCGTCTGGACGACGTTCGGCACCTTCACCTTCACCGATGTCTTCGCGCAACTGGAAGCAAAGGTCGGCGGTGGCGACATCACGAAGGGGACGATCACCGTCATCTGCCTCCTGCTCTTCTGCGGCTCGGTCGGCAAGAGCGCGCAGGTGCCGCTCCACGTCTGGCTGCCGGACGCGATGGAAGGTCCGACGCCCGTCTCCGCGCTGATCCACGCGGCGACGATGGTCACGGCGGGCATCTACCTCGTCGCGCGCTCGTGGCCGCTCTTCGATCTTTCGCCGACCGCGCGCGATGTTGTCGCGATTGTCGGCATCGTCACTGCGGTTCTGGGTGCGACGATTGGCCTCGTCCAGCGAGATATCAAGCGCGTGCTGGCATATTCAACTGTCTCGCAACTCGGCTATATGTGCTTCGCGCTCGGCGTCGGCGCGTATATCCCAGCGATCTTCCATCTGATGACGCACGCGATGTTCAAGGGCCTGATGTTCCTCGGCTCCGGCTCCGTAATCCACGGCATGCACGAGGAGCAGGACTTATTCAAGATGGGTGGCCTGCGCAAGCGGATGCCGATCACCGCGTACACCTTCCTGATTGGCGCGCTCGCCATTTCAGGCGTCACCGGCCTCGCCGGCTTCTGGTCCAAGGACGAAATCATCGTCGGTTCGTACCATGCCGGCTATCCGGTGATCGCGGCGCTCGGGCTGATTACCGCCGGCCTGACCGCGTTCTACATGTTCCGGCTTTACTTCCTCGCCTTCGAGGGCAAGCCGCGCTACGATCAGGAGCACGTTCATCCGCATGAGTCGCCCGCGACGATGACGGTTCCGCTCGTCATTTTGGCGATTCCCTCCCTCGTCATCGGCGCGCTCGTCGGTTTCCCCCCGGACGGTGGCGCGATCCACACCTTCCTCGGCAAAGCGATCCGCAGCGACCTGTTCGAGAGCCACGGCCCGGTCTCGTCGTCCACGTCGTGGACCTTCGGCATCCTTTCGTCGGTCGTGGCCGTCGGCGGCATCTTCCTCGCCTTTGCGATGTATATGCGGCTCAGCCCGAACCCGTATACGCTGGGCGACCGGCTGCACGCGATCTGGCTGTTTTTATGGCACAAGTGGTACTTCGATGAAATCTACGACGTGCTGTTCGTCAAGGGGACACTCGCGCTAGCGATGGCGTTATGGGCCTTCGATCGCTATGTCGTAGACGGCGCCGTCAACGGTGTCGGGACTGTCGTCAGTCGCTCCTCCGGTCGGTTGCGGCGGGTGCAGACGGGGTTTGTCGCGAACTACGCGCTCGCCATCGCGCTCGGCGCGGTGCTGATCGTCGGCGTCTACTTGATCGCGCGGGGAAATATCTTCACGCAGTTATTCGGCTAGCCGCTGTCCGGGCCGCAACGGCGCGTGCCCGCGAGGAGGTACCTGGTGGATCACTTCCCTTTGCTCTCGGTGATACTGTATCTCCCGACCGTCGTTGCATTGCTCCTGCTGTTCGTGCCGCGCCTCACGCCGACAGCGATCAAGTACGCGGCGCTTTTCGCCACCCTCGTCACCTTCGCGCTCTCACTCATCGTCGTCTTCTCCTCGCAGCAGACGGCGAACTTGCGGTGGGAGGAGAATTTCAACTGGCTGCCGAGTGTCGGCATCCGCTATCACCTCGGAACGGACGGCGTGAGCACGATCTTCATCCTGCTCACGACGCTGTCCAGCGTGATCGCGCTCGTCGCCTCGTGGACGAGCATCAAGACGAACATTCGCGCCTACTACGTTACCTTCCTCATTCTTGAAACCGGCATGTTGGGTGTTTTCATCTCGTTCGATCTTTTCTTGTTCTACGTCTTCTGGGAACTCGTGCTGATCCCGATGGCGCTGATCATCGGCGTCTGGGGCAGCGCGAACCGGGTTTACGCGGCGATCAAGTTCTTCCTCTTCACGCTCGCCGGTAGCCTCCTGATGCTCGTCGCTATCGTCGCGATGTACACGGAGTATTTCAACCGGACGGGCACGCGGACGTTGGATTTGAACACGCTGATCGCGATTCCCGGCGGCTGGTCGCACACCTTCCAACTCTGGACCTTTGCGGCCTTCTTCATCTCATTCGCGATTAAAGTGCCGATGTTTCCGGTGCATACGTGGCTGCCCGATGCCCACGTCGAGTCGCCGACCGCCGGAAGTGTCATCCTCGCGGCGGTGCTGCTAAAGCTCGGCGGCTACGGGATGATCCGCTTCAATCTCGCGCTCTTTCCGTACGCCTCGCACAAGTTTGCCACGCCGATTCTCATCCTGTCCGTGATCGCGATTATCTACGGCGCGCTCGTCGCAATGGTGCAGCCGGACATGAAGAAGTTGGTCGCCTATTCATCCGTCACGCATATGGGCTTCGTGACGCTCGGCATTTTCTCGTTCAACCCGCAGGGCTTTCAGGGCGCGGTGATTAACATGTTCAGCCACGGACTCGTCACGGGCGGCCTCTTCCTGTGTGTCGGCGTACTCTATGAGCGGGCGCACACGCGGCAAATCAGCGCGTTCGGGGGCATCGCGAACCGAATGCCGACCTATGCCTCGGTCTTCATGGTCTTCATGCTCGCCGCGCTCGGCCTGCCCGGCCTGAGCGGCTTTATCGGCGAATACCTGAGTACGCTCGGCGCGTTCCGCCTGCCGAACAAGAGTTACGCGGCAATCACGATGTTCGTCGTCATCTTCGCGGCGATCTACATGATGTGGATGTACAAGCGGGTGATCTTTGGCGAACCGCGCGAGGAGCACAATGGCTTCCCGGACCTGACGCGCGTCGAGGCGTCCACGCTCTTGCCCTTGGTGCTGGCGACCCTTTATGTCGGCATCTATCCGGTTCCCTTGATGAAACTGCTCAAGCCAGTCGTCGGCGCGCTGCTTGCGCCGATTGTCGGCGGCGGGACTGCGGCGGCTGCGGCAGACTCCATACCGTAAAGGAAGGACGAACCACCCGATGCCGGACGTCTCGTTTCCCAGCATCCACTATGTGACCGTCGTGCCCCACCTGATCGTCAGCGGTCTCGCGGTCGTGCTACTGCTGATGGACGCCCTGTCGCGTCGCAGCCACGCCGCGCGCGTCGGCCAACTCGCGTCCGTCCTTTCGATGATCGGCTACGGCGCGGCGCTCGTTAGCCTGCTCTTTACCTACAATCATCGCCAGATCACGGGTGGTGGCTCGATCCGCTACGATTACATGGCGATCTTTTTTCTGATCGTGATGTTGAGCACGGCGCTGCTCACGGTGCTCGTCTCCGGCAACTTCGTCCAACTCCAGAGCATGTCGCTGCTCGAATACCTCGTCATTCTCTCGTTCTCGGTGCTCGGCATGATGGTGGTGGCGATTGCCGGCGACCTCGTGATGGTCTTCATCGGCATCGAACTGACCTCCATCGCGGTCTATGTCCTCACCGGCTTCTCGCGCCAGAGTCGCATCTCGCACGAAGGCGCGCTGAAGTATTTCCTACTCGGATCGTTCGCTACCGGCATCCTGATATACGGCATGGCATGGACCTTCGGCATTACGGGCACGATCAATCTGGATGCAATCGCGGTGGCCGGGGCGAAGATCGCGACCGGCAACCCGTCACTCCTGCTCGCCTTGCTCTTGCTGGTCGTCGGTCTCGGCTTCAAAATTGCCGCCGTGCCGTTCCACATGTGGACGCCGGATGCCTATCACGGCGCGCCGACCCCGGTGACGGCGTTTATGTCCGTCGGCCCGAAGGCGGCCGGGTTCGCGGGATTGTTGCGCGTCCTCGTCAACGGCTGGACGCCCGCCGCGAATCAGTGGGTGCCGCTCGTGATCGTCCTTTCGATCATCACCATGACTTTCGGCAACATCGTCGCCGTCGCGCAGAACAACGTGAAGCGGATGCTCGCGTATTCCAGCATCGCGCACACAGGCTACATGCTTGTCGGGCTGGCGTCGTACCAGATCGGCGCGAATAAGGCGGACGCGAACGGTCAGGCAATCGGCGCACTCCTCTTCTATACCTTTGCGTACGCGTTCACGAACATCGGTGCCTTCTCGATCCTCACCTGGATGCAGGCGCGCGGGCGTGGCACCAACATCGAGTCGTTCCGTGGCCTCGCCTCAACCGCTCCGGGCGCGGCCATCGCGATGACGATCTTTATGGCGTCGCTGATGGGCGTACCGCCATTGCTCGGGTTCTTCGCGAAGTATTACATCATCGTTGCGGCGATCAATGCGAACCTGACCTGGCTCGCCGTTATTGTAGCGCTGAACTCCGCCGTTTCGGCGTACTTCTACCTGCGCGTCGTCGCCGTGATGTATTTCCGCGAGCCGGAACGGCAAATCACCCCGCAGCGGACGCCGTGGCTCGGTTTCGGCCTCGCGTTATCGGCGCTCGCCACCATCTTTTTCGGCATCTTCTCTGGCCCGGTCTTCGATCTCGCCCGGAAGGTTCTGCTCGGCTAACCCCCTCGTCCCATCGGTCATACGGAAACGCCGCCTGTACTTGGACGGCGTTTTTCGTCGCGCACAGAATGTCGTCCCGTCCTTTCACCGCCCTTTCATCGCTCGTGCAATGTGTTGTCCGACGATTCTCATGCGAATTCGCTAAAACGCTTGACAATGTACGGGGAAGTGCTATACTGCCTGTATATAAAGATGCGGGAAGACTGATATAGCCCGCTCGTGGTACACAGAAAGGGAGCTTGGCGATGAGCAAGTTCGGCACGTGGATGAAGAATCTTGTTTCGGATGGGTCGTTCAACGATTACTACGCACGCATCCTCCGCAACGGCGGCGAAGGCCTGCCCAGCGCAACGGAAGCCCGCAAGGACCTGGAGCGCGCACGCCGAGCGAGCGACCCGCGTTTCCCCCTCTAAACACCCAACAACGCATACTTCGGCGGGGGCGGTGATAGGACTGCCCCCACACTTTTGTATCCGAATGAGGATACGGAGGGACAGGCACACACGTAGAGCCCCTCTACACCCCCTGTCCTCGACCGCTAACGCCACAGGGGGCCCATCAGCGGGAGGCTACGGGGCGGCATCAATGTACTGGCGCCCTACTGACTCTGCGTGATTTTGCGCCAGCCACCCGCGCGGTTGTTGGCGATGATGCGTCGGAACATGTCGCTCAGGGCGGGAGCGTTAATCTTCTCGTCCCTGCGGAAGGCGACTGTTCGGGCGCTCTTGTTGGTGTGGCCCGCAGTGATGATGTGCTCGGGGTCGGGAACGATCGCGCCATCGTAGAGGAAGACGTTGATGTGATCCTTGGCGGCCAGCAGGGCACAGATGTTGCCGTTCAGCACGAAGTAGGGCTGGACGGCCCGCTTGATCGTTTCGGTGACCGCAGGGTCGGCGGCGTGCACTAAGTCTCGTACTTCGCGACAGATGGCTTGCTGCCACGCGGGGAGTGCGGCGATGTAGGCGTCGACCTGCGGATCGGCAATGTAGGTCATGAACTGCTCACTTTCCGCAGTGAAATGCACCAGAGATCGTGTGTCGGTCAATGGCGCAGTCCGGCACGGATCGGGGCGTAGCTGGAGACCATTACCGGATCCAAAGACACGGTGCGTGACCGTTCGAGACAGACCAGAGCCGCAAGGCGACGCGTGCTCGCCGCAGGTGTGATTCGGCGTCGCTCCTACGGCCAACCGACGCCCGGTACGGACGCCTCAACGGTGAGCACCTGGCCCGTTCGTGTCCCGTTCGTCATGTTCTCCACGGTACCTTTCCACTCGTTTGCGACCATGAAGAGCGTCATTCTGTCAGTCCCACCGAGCATGCACGCGAAGCATCCACGGTCAAGCTCAATCGTTTGCAGCACCGCTCCACGTTCACGCACGCGCACGCAATGCTTGCTTCCCACGTCGGCGTACCAGACCGCACCGTCGCTATCGAGGCAAATCCCGTCGGGATGATCGTTGCCAGTATCGGCCCATATCCGCCGGTTCGACAGACCGCCGTCCACCGCAATATCGAAGGCTGTCAGTCTGTTGGCGTAGGACTCGGCCACGATTAGTGTCGCGTTGTCAGGCGTCACTGCCATGCCGTTGGGGAATGCTACGCCCTCTGCGACCTGCCGAACCGCGCCATCGGGGGTGACCAGCGCGATAATTCCGGGAGCGAACGCACCGCCGGGAAAGTCAAAGCCCACGTTGTTGACGTAGACGTTGCCCCGACCATCCACGACAATTTCGTTCCACGGGTATGCAGAGAGGCCGGTCAGATTGGCATGGGTCACCAACGACCCATCGGGTTCCCTGCGCAGGAGCAGGTGATCCGAGACGACACGCAACCGTCCATCGGACAAGAAGTCAAAGCAAAAGGGAAACGACTGCATGCGGGTGATCACCTCGCTCGTGCCGTCGCGAGCGACGGCAATGATCTCGTGCGCGCCCCAGTCAGAGAACCAGAGGCGGTCAGCGTGCCACCGTGGCGACTCGGGGAAGACAAGACCTGTCATTAGCATTTGTGGTTTAATCACAGAAGCCTCCGTGATTGAAGCAACGGCATATCGCTGTTAACACCAGATAGTCGTTCGGCGTGGCCCGAAATCGACAATGAATCCGCCACGCGTGTAATCTATTTCACTGCGAGTCGAATTCTTGGGTGCGGGTGGAGAAATTCCTGGACGGCGTTGAACATCGTCCTGCCGCGCGGAAAGGGCTCTGCAATGATGCAGAGCCTCTACGTGCAACGCACAAACTATGCGAGGAAACCGGACGCGCCGCGCGGGTCGGGTACGAGCATACGGGGCTGCTGCGTGTATTTCTCCATGTCGCCGGTCTGGTAAATGAATGTCGCACCGGGGCGGTTCGTGGCAGCGGCCGGGCGACCATCGCGATCCAGCGCGACGATATTCATGCCAGCGGCGTAGGGGTCTTCGAGCGATTGGAGATCCACCATCGCCTCGGCGAGCGCGGCCTCGATACGCATGCCCATCTTCATGTACAGGACAACGCTATGGGCAGTGGCGCAGCGGATCGCCATCTCACCCCGCCCGGTGCAGGCGGCGGCGCCGTAGCGGTTGTCCGCGTAATTGCCCGCCGCAATGATCGGGCTGTCGCCGAGCCGTCCGGGATACTTCCACTGCCAGCCGCTCGTGCTAACGCCGGTCGCGATGTTGCCGTTCCGATCCCGCGCGATGAAGTTGACAGTGCCGGTATTCTTTTCGGGGTTGACCATTCGCCGCACCCACTCGCGCACCTGCTTCTGGAAGCGGACGCTGCCGACCTGCTCGGGCGGGAAGACCTCCTCAAGCCACGCCTGCCACTGCTGATGCGTCTCCTCGGTCATCAGGTCGCGCTGCTCCATGCCCATCTCCGCCGCGAACCGCTCCGCGCCGGGGCCGACGATCAGCACATGCGGCAGTTCTTCCATCACCTTCCGCGCGAGCGTGATGACATGTTCGTAGTTGTGTACCGCGCCGACCGCGCCTGCAGCGAGCGACTTGCCGTCCATAATGGACGCATCAAGCTCGACCTCACCGAGCAGGTTCGGTAGGCCGGCATAGCCGACGCTGTGATCGTCGGGATTCGATTCGACCGGCAAAATGCCCGCCTCCACCGCATCAACCGCCGATCCACCGCGCCGCAACACCTCGATCGCGTCACCAATTCCCACGCTGCCGTTGCTGCTCGCCACAACGATGATGTCGCTCACGCTCCCTACCCTTCCTTTTCTCTTCCGCCGTTCCATGCGCCGGTCGCAGGCACGCCGTGCATTGTACTACGTGGGCTGCGGCGAACGATCCGGTTGCCATCCTATTCGTTTCGCGGTACAACCCGCCCGACACATCGTGCAATCTTCCGGGAGGTTTTGTGCATCAATCCCGTGGTTTCCGTGCATGGTCATTCGTGCGTTTCGCGCTCGGCGTGCTGATCGTCGGTTGCCTTTCCTCTCCGGTCGCCGCTCATCCCGCCGACGAGATCAACGAGCGCGACGCTGTGCATGTGCGGCCCGACGGCATCGGTATCGAGATGACGGTGAGCGCGGGTGCGCTAACCCTCCGCGATATCTGGGCGGACGCCGATCGGAACGGTGATGGCATCCTCGACGGGCAAGAGACGGCGGCATTCGGCGCATTCCTGGGACGCGGTATTCGTGTTTCTGCCGACGGCAATCCCTTGTCGCTCGCATACACCGCCAACTCGCTGGAAATGCAGCCGACCCTGCGCGACTTCACGTTGCAGGGTGCGGACGCGACGGGTGCGACCGTCCGGGCGCGTTTCGATGTGCCGTTCGATGCCTCGTCCACGAAACACGAAATTACTCTGTCCATCCAGCACTACAATCATCGCGCGAATGGCCGACCGGTCGAGTTGATCCCGGACGCTGCCGCACCGCTCGGGATCATCGTCCAGGGCGGCACCGACGTGGACTTGCGTTTGACGACATCGGTGGGCGGCCCCGTACCACTTGCCGCCCCTCCCCCACCGCAACGCAACCCGAATCACGCATCGGTCACGACCCTGCAACGGTTCGTGCGCCTTCCCGCTGGTGGCTCACTGACGCTCGCGGGGCTTGGTATCGCGATACTGCTCGGCGCGCTGCACGCCCTCACTCCGGGGCACGGCAAGACATTAGTCGCCGCGTATCTGATTGGTCGACAGGGCCGCCCGCGCGACGCAGTCGCCCTCGGTGGCATCCTGACCGTCACGCACACGGGGAGCGTCATTGCAGTCGGCCTCGTGCTACTGATCGGGACGCATACCGTCACGCCGGATCGCTTTTTACCGGCGATTGAGGCAATCGGGAGCCTCTGCATCATCGTCCTCGGCGTCGCACTCTTGCCGCGCCGCGTCGCGCTCGCCACCATTCGTGGTCGTGGCCGACCGCGCACATCCGTTGCGCTTGCCGGGGAACATACACACGAGGGTAAAACGGCCCACACGCATGGATGGTTCGGCACAGCGGCACACACGCATCGTCAGGTCAGCACCGGCACCGGGACCGAGAATCTGCGATCCGTCCTACTACTCGGCATCGGCGGCGGCATCGTCCCCTGCCCGGACGCACTGGCGATCCTCCTGATCGCCGTCGCCGCCGGCCACGTCGTTACGGGGCTAATCATCCTTCTCGGCTTCAGTGTCGGCCTCGCCGCCGTGCTCACCGGCCTCGGCCTCCTCCTCACGCTGATTCCCGTTCCCACCAGATCGCCGGGCCGTTTCGCCCATACTGCACGAATGTCTCAGTGGCTCCCCGTCGCCAGCGCGATTATGATCGTGCTGATCGGCCTGAATGGTCTCTGGCGAGCCACCACGCTGAGGCGATGAGCGGAGGGCATCTTCAACCCTCACGGCGGTGACAGTACTCGGATCATCAGATCCATGAAAGGCTGAAAATGGCACATCCTGTATCGGTCAAGTGTTCTCCTGACATACGATCACGACCACAATGACCGATGGTGCGATCATCGTCGCCGCCGGAAGCGGGGTGCGCATGGGTGGGACCGATAAGGCCGCGCTCCAGATCAACGGTCGGTCGGCGCTCAGTTATTCGCTCGCCGCTTTCGCGCCGTTGATGCCGTTGGTCGTCGTGGTCGTCGCGGCGGATCGCATCGCGGAGTGGGAACGCATCCGTGACAGCGAAACGTGGCCCGTGCGAACCGACATTGTCGCAGGCGGGACACACCGACAGGATTCGGTGCGGCAGGGCATCCGCGCGCTCGCCAAACATGGGGGCGTTGACGTAATCGCGATCCATGATGGAGCGCGCCCGCTGGTGACGACCGCGACGATCCGGGCCTGCGTCGAAGCGGCGCGACGGGAGGGAGCGGCAATCGTGGCATCTCCCGTGACGGATACGATCAAGCGCGTTGTGGAAGGCTCCATCGTGGAGACACTGGATCGCTCGTCGCTCTGGGCGGCGCAAACGCCGCAGTCATTCCGCTGGCAACTCCTCCTCGACGCATTCGCATGGGCGGATCATACCGCGCATCCGCCAACGACGGACGAGGCGAGTCTCGTCGAGGCGTACGGCCAAGCCGTCGCTGTCGTCCGAGGCGAACGCGCGAACATCAAGTTGACCGAACCGGACGATCTCACGGTGGTGCGGGCGCTGTTGCAGGCCAGAATGGAGCACAATGATGCATGAGCCGCCATTTCGGGTCGGTATCGGCTACGATGTCCACCGCCTCGTCGCCGGTCGCCCGCTGATTCTCGGTGGTGTCCACATCCCTTTCGCACTCGGGCTGCTTGGTCACTCGGACGCCGATGTGTTGCTCCATGCGATCACGGACGCGGTGCTCGGCGCCGCCGCACTCGGCGACATCGGCTCGTATTTCCCACCGTCAGACATGGCATGGAAAGACGCGGACAGTCGCGATCTGCTGCGTACCGCCGTCGGCCATCTCACGGCCGCCGGATGGACAGTCGTGAACATCGACGCGACCATCGTCTGCGAAGCGCCGAAACTCCTCCCACACGCCGACGCGATCCGCGCGAGTATCGCGGAAGTGGTCGATATCGGCGCCGGATGTGTCAATATCAAGGGGAAAACGAGCGAGGGACTTGGGTTCACGGGCCGGGGCGAGGGCATTGCCGCCCATGTGGTCGCGCTCATCCAGCGACGCGCCGAGGAAGGGCAATAAAAATGCGCGCGCTTATCCAGCGGGTAATCAGCAGCGATGTCCGGGTCGGTGATGAGATCATTGGTGCGATTGACCGGGGGATGACCGTATTGCTCGGTGTGGGCGATGCCGACACGGCGGAGGACGCCCAAATCATTGCGCGAAAGATCGCGACGTTGCGGATTTTCGAAGACGATGCAGGCAAGATCAACCGGGCAATCGATGAGATTGGCGGCGCAATCCTCCTGATCTCTCAGTTCACGCTCTATGCCGATTGCCGCAAGGGGCGTCGCCCGAGTTTCGTCCACGCGGCGCTGCCCGCCATCGCTGAACCGCTCGTGGAGCAGGTTATCACCGCATTGCGAGCGCAGGGAGTGCCGGTAGAAACTGGCAGATTCGGCGCGGAGATGCGCGTCACGATCGTCAATGACGGCCCGTTGACGATCTGGCTGGATTCCGCCGAACTCCGATCCGGGTCGCCGTAAATTCCTGACACGACGGATTCGGCATGATACACTCGCCCGAATAGTCGGCAGAGATGCACTCCATCGTCATCAGGCGATTCACCTCCCGCGATCCGCGAATGCAGGGCGCCAATGATGCGGCATACGGTGTTCGTTTTGGGTAAATTTCGACGACCATACCGCGAATACTACGGGGAGTGAGATCATTGCCTACCGTCGCGACCGAGACGCCTGGCACAACGCTCGTGCCGCAAGAGAATATGACGCACCAGCGGCTTGTATTTGCTGCAGATTCGCTTCAGGTCGCCGCCGCGCTGTTCGCGCCCACCGAAGGGCATGTGCGCTTCGTCGCACGTAGTGGGGCAGTTACCAGCGAGCCACAGCGCGGCCTTCCCGGGGCGCTCGTGCGCCTCGGCGAACAGTGTGGCTATTTCGTCTCAGCGGCGATGGCGACTGTGGCGGTCGTGTCGGGGTCGCCGCTCCACATCCGTGTCATCGGTGAACCCTCCGCGTCGGATACAGCGGCGCTCGAAGCCATCGAACGATTCGGCATCGCTGCGGTTATCCCGTCGCCGGCTATGCCGCCCCGCCACCCGGAGCGCGACCCGTTGTGGGTCAAGCCTGCTATTGAAGCGTTGCACAAGGGGCGAACCGAGGCGATCCTCGTGCTCATCCCGCCCGGCATATTGCCCGTCTGGGCGGCGCAGATACTCACGGAGATTGGCGAGAACGCGCCCGTGGAAGCGTCGCATTGCATCATCATTGCCTCGGACGCAGACCTTGCCAACGTGGTACCGGTCGGCGCCACATTGGTGATTCGCGACGATCATCTCGCTCCGCGCGTCGCGAATGTGCTGAACCGGATCCGTGCCGGTCATCTGTTGCCGGGGATGATCGCCGGCACTTCCGTAATTTCCCGCCCCGAAGCGCTCGTCGCGGCAGCGCGGATGATGTGGGCAGCGTCCGAAACACCCTGCGTTTTCGTGGATGTGTCCGACGGTACGACCATGATTGTCGCGGATGAGCCTGCGGCGATCGTCTACCATGATTCGGGAGTTGATTTTTCGCGTGGAGCGCCCGCGCTCCTGCTGCGGTGTGGAGTCGAACGCATCGCGCGTTGGATTCCCTCTCCGATTGACGAACGCACGTTGCGCGCCTGGGCAATACGACGCGCATCTCTGCCGGTCGCACCGCTTATGGCGCGGGAGGACATCTTGATCGCGTCCGCCTTCGCGCACGCGGCGGTCTCCCAACTGATGGAGATGGCGCGGATTGGCATTCCGAGCAACGCACATTGGGTCGTCGGCCCCGCCCTCGCGCGCCTCATTTCGCCTTCGACAGCCGTGCGCTTTATCGCCGATCTGCTCCCAGCATCAGCTATCGCGATGGTCACCTGCGATACCGACGATCTCTTCGCAGCGGTCGGCGCCCTTTCGATCCCCTATCCGACGGATGCCTCGGATCTGCTCACGCAGGACGGCTGCATCATCGTCGGCTCCGCAGTGCGGGCAGCATTGACGAGCGACCCACAGGGTAGCGCCGGGCAAGCGACCCTCATCGCGGACGACCGGACATGGAAAGCGGATGTCGCGAGCAACGCGCTGACGACGATTGCGTGTGACGATGCAGCAACGTTGACGGTCCACGGAAGCAAGCCGAGCCACAACCGCCTTGCGGTTCACGGCGGCGTGGCCGGTATCGTGATAGACACGCGCCGACGGCCCGTAGACGCCGCATCGTCTGCGGCAGAACGCCCGAATGTCAGCGGGCGACTCCGGCCCGCAGCAGCGATGGAGGATTCATCGCATGACTAACAGCGATGGGATTGTTGCCCCGGCGCGCGAAGAGATTGTCACCATCTACCCGCTCGGGGGTGAGGCGATACCATTGGTGCAGATCGGTGAAACGGTCGTCACCGGCGATGTGCTCGCGCGCGGAAACCGCCCGCCCGTCTTTGTCGCATACGCCGCCACGCTCGGCCTTTCCGCGACCGAAGCTGCGACCGCTATCGAACGCCACAGTGGGGAGGATTATGGCGCCGGTACGCTGCTCGGCATGCGGCGCGCCGGCCTGCGGACACGGTCGGTCTCGGCCTCGGTCGGCGGGTCGCTCCACGCCCTCCCGAACAGTGGCGCGCTGGCGATCCGTGACGAGACCGGGTCATTCGATGTTCAGGCTCGATATGGCGGAATCGTGGGCGATGTCACCGAACGCGAGATCGTCGTCGTCTCCGAAGTCGTACGTTGCGGGTACGCACTCGTGGATGGCGTGCCGATGCGCGGGACATTGCACGCCCCGGCCGATAGGCTCTCCGCAACCGTTACCCGCGACAGCGTACCGCCACTGAGAACGAAGGATGATTGTACCGTTGTCGCGCATATTGTGGACCCGGCGACCCTCAATGCGCTCCGGTCGCATCGGCAGGGCACGCTGCTCGTGGGCAGTGTTTCCGAGAACGTTGCATGGCAAGTGGCGTCGCGCGCGCAGGATGCGCGGCAAAGCAATATGGAGCGAGTGGCACTCGTCGTGCTACACGGCGTCGGCGATGCTGATGCAGGGATCGCTGCGGTGACTATGTTTGGTGATCTCGACGGAGCATCGGTGCTATTCGATCGGTTGTCGCGATCCGTCCTTGTTGCGCTACCATCGGCCACTGCGGAATCTGTCCATCAATCGAGTCAGCGATCCCGACAGACGATAAATTTGCATGCGATTTACATCCCACAAACCCCTAGTACGTACTAGTGTACGTATTGTATGATGATGTCAGAAGACATGAGGGGGCATCTCGAGGTGTGGTAGACTGGCATCGGAGAGGGCTGAGGGAAAGTGGGTAGAACGTGACGAGACGCGAGTGTGGCTCCTGCCGGTTCTTCGAGCAAAGTGGCATCGGCGAATCGGGGTGGTGTCGCAACAAACGTTGCCAGGAGATCGTCGGTCTCGCCCTTGTGCGACGTCAGGAACTCGCGTGTCGAATCGGTTGGGATCAGGATTTTTATGAGTCCGCGTCGGGGGCGAACGATGCCATTCCAGGACAGAACAGACCGGCGCCCGATCCGGCGCGCCAACGATCCGGCTATCAGGGCATGCGGCCGGACGATATTATTGTCGGCATCGAGCAGCCGCGCCCGGTCACGGAGCAACCGATGATTCCGACCACCCGTTCCCGGACTTCCAATGTCGGCGAGGCACATCGGCGTGCCCTGGAACGGCGTCAGATCGCGCAACAAACCGGCGATGCCGTGCCGCCGCGGCGCTTGGACAACGTCAGCGCCACTCCGACTGAGCACGCGTCCGGGCAGGCCGATGAACGCCGCCGTGCCGACCGCAGTGGCAGCCCACCGCTGACCGGGAACGAAGGTGTTGGTCGCCCACGTTTGGCGAACACGCTGCCGCCTCTCAGTGAGCCACGAACGGCGCAATCGCCTACTGCGATAACAACGGACATCGAGATGCCTCCGGACATGGAAATGGTCATCGGTCAACCGGACCAATCCGCGTATCGGCCTCCGCCGCCCGGATCGCAAGCCCCGCCCGACTCCGACTACGTGGACTATCGGCAACCCACGCCGCCCCGCCCGTCGGGTGCGTCATCGGAGTATTTCGTGGATGCGCAACCGCAACCAGGCGCGCAGGGTCATCCATTGGAGGCGGAGTGGTACGCCGCCGAACGTCAGCGCCATCGCGGCAAGCGATGTGCGAATTGCCGCGATTTCCAGGTGGCCGAAAGCGGTGATCGCGGCTGGTGTCGCAATCGCTTCGCATTCCCGACGCCACAACTGGTCGGCCCGAACGACCTTGCGTGTCTTTCCTGTATTGGCACATGGTGGGCCGCCAACGATCAGTGGTGGCTCGCCAAAGGGACGATGACACCCCCAATGGCGGCGACGCCGATGGCCGATGCCTTGCTCGAAGAACTGCTAGAAGAAGAAAAACGGCACTCCACGATGCGTCGTCCCGGCGCCGGGTAACGCCCAAAAAGGAAAGTGACAAATCCGCAGATCATGCGTATACTGCGGGCGCATCATCGTGCATGGTGCGCTGGGGAGGGGCGAAAAAGGCTGCGCATGACGTTGTGCGGCATCGGGAAGGGTTTAACGTCAGTGATGGATAGCCCGTGGCAGCACGGGGGACCGATTCAGCCGACGACGTTCGGTGCAATTCTCCGCGATGCACGCCTCGGCCTGGGCCGGAGCCTGCAGGATGCCGAACGGCAGACACGCATCCTCGTGCGGCACTTGTCCGCGCTCGAGTCCGGCGACTTTCACCTCCTGCCGAGCGGTATTTATGCGCGCGGCTTTGTCTACAATTACGCCAACTGGTTGCAACTCAATCCACAGGAAATGGTCCGCCTCTTCAATGAGGCGCGCGGCGAACCGGAGGCCGTGTACCGCCCGCAGCCTGTCGGGCGGGCGGTCAATACGTCCGGTCCATTCTCCCCGAACTTTGTGGTGATCATCTTTGTCACACTGGTCCTGAGTTTTGTCGCAGCGTGGGGCTACAGCCTGCTCGTGAAAACGCCGCCGAAGAAGCCGATTATTGATGTCCCGACAGTCGCCGCGACGCCGACGGCCCTTGTCGGCTCAATCTTGATCGGTACAGTGGCGATCACTCCAACGGTCGGCTCCGGCACGAGTACGATCCGCATCCCAACGACGGCAGGAACCACGACCGGAACAACGGTCGCGACATCGGGAAAGGGTACACCAACGACCGAATCCGCGACCGCAACGACGGTCGCGCCCCCCGCAACGAGTCTCAAAGTGACGATTACTTCGAGCGTCAAGGCATGGGTGGAAATCTACGCCGACGGTGATAAGACGGCGAAGACCGCCGGATACATCAATGCCGGCGAGACGCGCGAAATCGAGGCGAAGCAGACCGTCACGATCTATTGCGGCAAGCCAGACAATGTGGCCTACAGCGTCAACGGCGCGGACAAAGGCACGCTCCCGAAGGACGCCTTACAGACCCAGGGATTCACTATCAAACTTTAGCCTATCTGCCCGGTAATGTAGGCTGACGAACAGTAACACCCTAATCCGGTAATCGGGTGGCACAGGTTGAAACCCTGTGCCACCATGCTATTGCCCAGTGAAGGTGTTACTTTTCATCAGCCTATGCTACCGGGCAGATGCTATTCGACCTCGAAAATCGCTTCAATCTCGATCGGAATGCCGTTTGGGAGCGCGCTCATCCCAACCGCCGAACGGGCATGACGACCGGAATCGCCGAAAATGGCGAGAAAAAGATCGGAGCAGCCATTCACGACGCGCGGTTGCTGCCCGAAATCAGGCGCGCTGTTGACCATGCCAAGCAGCTTGACGACGCGCCGAATACGCTCCAATGAGCCGAGCGTATCCTTCGCGGCAGCCAGTAGATTCAAGCCCACATAGCGCGCCGCTTCCTCCGCCTGCTCGATTGTCACCTCCGCGCCGACCTTCCCCTTCGGCGACACGTAACCGGGCTGATCCGGCCCATTTCCCGACAAAAAGAGCAGGTTGCCGACAACGACACCCTTGACATACGAACCGACTGGGGGCGAAACGGGCGGCAAAGCAAAGCCCAAGTCCGCGATACGCTCTTCGATGGTGCGCTCATTCATCGGTGTCCCCTTTCGCGGCAGTGCCGCACTTTATGTCTTCAATGCATCCCGCCCGGCGAGGATCAAGTAGGAATAGAGCGCCACGGCTGTCGTCAGACCGATTGCCAGTTTCACCCCGCCGGGCAGGCCGGATGGCGAGACGAAACCCTCGAGCGTTCCAGCGACGATCAGCAGCGGCACGCAGCCGCACGCAATCAGCGTCGCACTCCGCCCCGCGAGGGCGACAGACTCGCGCCGCGACAGCAGCCCCGGCCGGATAATCCCGCGCGCGACGCGCAGGCCCGCGCCGCCACTGATGAAGATGACCGAGAGTTCCAGGAAACCATGCGCCGCGACAAATGACCAGAGCGCGCCGTGGATGCCGTACACCTGCGTCAGCCCGGCAATCGAGCCGAGTTGCAGCCCATTTTGCAACAGCACCAGGATCGTCGGGATGCCGAGCAGCACCCCACCCGCGAAACAAAGCAGCGAGACACGGATGTTGTTCGTCATAATAAACGACGACACAAATGGCCGCTCGGCTGGCGGCGTGTCGAACCACGTCCGCCCTTCCTTGATCGTCTCGATGACGCCGCTGCCGCCTGGCACAAACGACTCCGCCAACGACGGCCGCACGAACGTCGCGAGGTATGCGAGCACGAACCCCGCAAGGACGGTGAGAAACGCCGCGAGCGTGTAGCGGAATGTCTCGCGAAAGAGGCGTGGGAAGGTATCGCGGTAGAATATCCCGATTGCCCGCAGGCCGTAGCGTCGCCCCCGGTAGAGTTTTCGGTGCGCGCGCTCAACGAGATCGTTCAGATACCGTGTGGCCGGATCCGTCGGAAATGCCCGACGCGCCAGGGCGAGGTCGGCGCTCGCTTCGCGATATCGCCAGCCGAGTTCTTCGGTCTGCCCCGCTGAATCCGATCCGCGGCGCGCCACGAGCAGCGCTTCGAGCCGCGCCCACTCGTCACGACGACGAACAATCAACTGGTCTGCCATCGCGACCCCGCTTTCATCGGATGGCATCGTAACCGTTCCATCGGCGACGATCAAGCATCAACTTGACGTAACGCGATGATTCGTGTACGTTGCGTACGTACAGCAGACCTACCGGGGGCGATTGCGCCATGTTGGGGTCGGGGGTGGTATGGGCTTCGAACGGCAAGTGACGCGGCGTGCGGTTTTGCGTGTCGGCAGCCGAATGTTCATTGTTGCTACGGGTTCGCTTGTCTATGGTCTGCCACGCGTGGCGGGCGCTGCGCCGCTTGCCTCGCGGTGGACCTGGGAGCAGCGCGATATTCCGCTCAGCGCATCGGTGTATCGTTCGCCTGTCCTTCAGGCGGATATGCCATTCAATGCGTTGGAAAGCCAATGGGATGCCGCTGGCACGCTCGATCTGGCGATCCGCACGAGCGTAGATGGCGTTTCATGGGACGAGTGGCAGCACCTGCATGCCGATACACACGCGCGCGACCTGGGAGAAACGACGACATTTGGCAACCTGATCGTCGGTGCGCCCGCGCGCTTCGTGCAGTTTTCAGCGACCGCACAGGGCGACATCGGTGCGGCCGAACCGTCTTTGCGCATGTTTCGGCTCACCGCCGTGAACACGCTTTCGGCGACGAATGAAGGGGTGTATCACGCACAATCGGTGAATGGCATCACCATCGTGCCGCGGGCCGGGTGGGCGGCGGACGAAAAGGTGCGCTACGACAAGGAGAACAAGGAGATTTGGCCGCCGGAATATCGTACGATCAAAAAGGTGATCGTCCATCACACCGTGACGCGCGACCCCGAGACCGATCCGCGCGCGACACTGCGCGCGATCTACCAATACCACGCCGTTTCGCGCGGCTGGGGCGACATCGGCTACAATTTCCTCATTGACCAGCAGGGCACAATCTATGAGGGGCGATTCGGCGGCGACCGCGTCGTCGGTGGGCACGCGCTGCAATACAACTGGGGCAGCATCGGCATCGCGATCCTCGGCACCTACTCGGACCATACAATTACCGACGCCGCGAAATCGTCTTTGCTCGCCCTTACGCGCGCGAAGGCGTCCGACCTTGACCCGGTCGGCAAGGGCTTTTTCATTGACCGCGACAATGTGATGAACATCAGCGGCCACCGAGGCGTCATCAACACGAGTTGCCCCGGTGACGGCTTTTACCCACAACTGAACAATATCCGGCGCGAGTTAAAGAGTCTGCCGCTCTGGACGGGCGATCCGGCGACCGATCCCATCGCAGCGAACCCGCCAGATGTCGTTAAAATACCGACGACGCAAGGCAGCCAGATAGACGGCACACTCAGCGCGGTCGCGTGGGGCGCGACGACGCTCTTCAGCCGCGAACTCCTCAGCGTGCGTATCACGATCAAAAACTCCGGGAGCGCGCCACTGACCGCGCAGGAGCCACCGCCCGATTTCATTTACAGCGAGGGTGACACGTACGCAAAGCGCGGCTTCGCGGGCACGACAGGGGGCGTTCGCGTGGCAATCGGCCCCGAATTGCTCGCGAGCAGCGATCCCCCGTATCGGTGGGGACTTGGGCGCACGCTCCAACCAGGCGAATCTACGACGCTCACCGTCGCCGTCCGCGCGACGACAGTGCAGCGCACCCGCTTCGTCGTCTCGCTCATCCAGGATGGCGGTGGCCCGCTCGACACCGACGACGCCGTTCAGATCAATGTCCAGCCGAACCCGTCCGATCCGGTCGCTGCGTCATCCGATGCGACCGCCAAATTTTTCAGCGAGACGAAGCACAATGTCGGTGCGGAGTTCCTCGCATATTGGCAGGCCAACGGTGGCTTGGCGCAGTTCGGCTATCCGATCACCGAACCGTTCAATGACGTCAACCCGGACGACAAGAAAACGTATAAAGTCCAATACTTCGAACGCGCGCGTTTCGAGGCCCACCCGGACAAAGCCGGGACGCCGTATGCGGTCGAACTCGGTCGCCTCGGCGTGATCGTTGCGCAAGCCAGAACTGCGGAGCGACCATTCGGGAAAGTCGCGCGCGCCGACGATACGCCGGACAAACGCTTTTTCCCCGAGGTCGGTCACACAGTGAGCGGCGCGTTCAAGTCGTACTGGGATGCGCACGGCGGCTTGCCGATCTATGGTTTCCCGCTTTCGGAGCCGTTCGACGAAAAGAGTGCGACGGATGGCGCGATCTACAGCGTGCAGTATTTCGAGCGCAACCGCTTCGAGTACCACGCGGACAGTAAAGAAGTGGCGCTCGGCTTGCTCGGCAGTGAAGACCTTCGGCGGCGCGGCTGGATTGGCTAACGACGGGACGACCCGGCGTTAATCGAGACCGAGTGAGCGCGCTAACTGCGCGAAATCGAACCGCTCCGCTAACAATGCGCTGAAGCGGTCAATCTTGCGCGATTGGGCGAACCGTACCCGGCCGAAGACTTTGTCCAGAAGGTCTGTCGCGGTACGCGTATCGTGACGGACGAGGACGACGGGGATGCCTTTTTCCGTCGCCGTCGCAAGGATGCGCGGCGACGGATATAGATCGCCGGTCAGGATGAACGCCGCTGTCGTCTCGACGACCTCGGGCGATGCGAGCGCGGCGGTGAGGAGATCGGTGCGGTCACCGCCGGTGACGAGCGCGGTCCGCTCCCGTCGTTTCAGATGGTCAATCGCCGTCTCGACCGACATCGCGCCAACCACAACATGCTCAATCAATGCCCCTGCCTGCTCTTCCGCGCAGAGGATGCGGCCATCGAGGTAACTGGCGACCTGGCCGGCGCTCACCGAACGCAGCGTGCGGTCCTCCGGCAGGACGCCGAGCACCGCAATTCCGAGTCGCTCCAAGGCGGGAACGAGCGTGGTCGTCGTGTACGACATGCTGCCACGCGGAATCACATTCAGTACGACGCCAAGGAGACGGTCGCCCAACTCGCGATGAAATGCGACGACGCGATCGAGGAGCGCCGACTCGTGCCCGCGCGCCACGATGAGGACACGCGCATCGAGCAATCGCGCCTGATCCGCAGTCGTCAGGCTCAACACACTCCCCTCGTCGCGCGTGTCCGGCCCCTCGATCAGCATGACGTCCTTGTCGCACGCGAGCATCCCGAACGCGACGACGACCTTTGCCTGAAAATCGGTGGCCGCAACGCGCGCATCCCGGAGCGTCTCCGCGAGGTCCGCCGCCGAAAGATGCACCGGTGCGATATGTTCATCCTTCTCGCCGCGCAACCGCAGCGCGTCGCGGATGAACGCGACATGATCGGGCGCGAGCTGATCGTAATCATGCGCAAGCAGGAATGGCTGGCAGTACCCGACCGCATACCCCTGGTTTTGCAGCGCACGACCGATCCCGACAGCAAACGCGCTCTTACCGCTCAACGGGCTCGTTGAGGCGATGAGAAGGCACGCGGGCCGCGCGGGATTTTCGCGATGTGCGTGTGAAATCGTCGTATCCTGGCGCCGCGCTGTCATCCCGCCTCCGGAAGTCCACCCAAGCAAACAATATCATAAATTTCGCGGCGCAACATCACAGGAAACCAACATCGGATGGCCCTTGACCGCATGGGCTACCGTTTGTACACTTTACAATAATTCTGCGGCATGTGCGGCATCCGTGCGAGTACCCGTGTATGCCTTTTGTGGCGAGGAGATTGACGTGCGGTATTACTCCCCCTACTCCTCCCGGACGCGCCCTCCATTGTGGCCCAAATTTCTGATCGTCTTTCTCGTTCTCGCAATCCTCGGCAGCGGCGGCTGGCTCGCGTGGACGATCCACGGTCGAAGTTCCGGATCGTCGGTACAGGAGATCAAAGCGACGGTCGCTTCTGCCGGCGTCGCATCGAGCAGTACGAGCGTCAATCGCAGCACGCCTGCGGCGGCGGGCGCAGCGCCCGTCGCGCCTGTCGCGTCTGTTGCCCCTGTCGCCGCGAACGGCACGGTTTCGGTCGGCCCGAATGCGCTCGGCGACCCGAAATCCGCCGCCGACACCTACGTACAAGCATGGAATGCTTCTGATTATCAGACGATGTACCGCATTATCTCTTCGCGTGCGCAGGCCGCGATCCCGCAGGATGCCTTTCAGCAACGGTACGAGAATATCCTCGCGGAGTCCGGGATTTCCGCCGTGCAGATCGGACTCGTCGGTCAGGAGCCGGGGACATCCCAGTATCGGATCAAAGTTTCGTACACATCCGCCCTGGTCGGCAACTTCGCGCAAGAGAATGTTATCCCGCTGATCCAGGATGGCCCCTACTGGCGCGTCGAGTGGACACCGTCGCTCATCTTCCGCGAATTGGATGGGAACGGACTCGTCCGTTTCTTCCCAGACGATCCGATTCGCGGCCGGATTCTTGACCGAAAAGGCAGGCCGCTCGCCGTTGAGGGATTAATCAAGCAGGTCGGGGTGATCCCCGGCAAAATCGCGAACGAAGCCGATCTGCTGAATCGCGTGAGTACTCTGCTCAAAATCGATCAGGCGGCGGTGAAGAAGGCATATCAGAACGGTCAGCCGACCTGGTTCATGCCGGTAAAGAACATCCCGAACGGCACCCCCGATGATACCGTGGCGCAGTTGAATGCTATCCCCGGCGTCGAGGTGCATTCGCAGGAGGCACGTACGTACCCCTACGGGACGTTAGCCGCACATGCGATCGGGTATCTCGGCGAGATTTCCCCCGATCAGTTGAAGACGCTCGCGCCCAAGGGGTACCGCTCCGGCGATATGATCGGCCAGTCCGGCGTCGAGAGTTGGGGAGAGGAACTGCTGGCGGGCAAGCGCGGCGGCAAACTCGCGGTCATTGATCCCGACAGCCGCGCGATCCGCTCGACGATTGCTTCGCGCGCGAAGGCGGAATCGCTCGATGTGGCGACGACGATTGATGTGGATATCCAGAAAGCGGCCGAGGATTCGCTGGGCGACAAAGTGGGCAGCGTCGTGATGCTCGAACCGGGGACGGGCAACGTGTTGGCGATCGCCAGCCACCCGACCTTCGACCCGAATGTCTTCATCCTCGGCCCGACCAAGGACGAATTCGCCTACCTCAAGGACGAGCAGCAGCGACCGCAATTCTTCCGCGCCACGCAAGCCACCTATCCGTCCGGCTCGATCTTCAAGGTTGTGACGATGACGGCAGGGTTCGAGAAGGGCGGCTTCACCGCCGACCAAACCTTGCCGTGCGGTGGATCGTTCGATCTCGGTAGCAATGTCTATCGTGACTGGAACCCGACGCGCCACACGGTCAGTTACAAAGAAGGTCTTGTCCAATCGTGCGATGTCGTCTTCTACACCGTCGGCAAGAAGCTCGATGACATGGACGCCAATATCTTGCCAACCTATGCCCGCCAATTCGGACTTGGCCAGCCGACGGGCATACAGGGCGTGCCCGAGAACCCCGGCGTCGTTCCGGACCCGAAATGGAAGCGCGATAACAAGAACGACGGCTGGTCCACCGGCGATACGATCAACCTCTCGATTGGGCAGGGCTTCCTGCTCGTCACGCCGCTCCAGATGGCGAACATCTACAACAGCATCGCCAATGGCGGCACGATCTGGCAACCGCGCCTCGTTTCGCGCATCCTCAATGTAGACGGCTCCGTTTCGAAGGATTATCCGCCCGTCGAGAAGGGCAAAATTCCCACATCGGCCGCGAATCTCGCCGTGATCCAGCAAGCGCTCGTGCAGGTGACGACGACCGCAACCGGAACCGCGACCAGTGTCTTCACCGGGTTCAATCCTCAGGTCGCGGGGAAAACTGGCACGGCGGAGCAGGCGAAGGACCCGCACTCGTGGTTCGCGTCGTACTTCCCGGCACAGAATCCGCAGATTGCCGGGGTGGTGATGATCGAAGCGGGCGGTGAAGGCAGCGCAAATGCCGCGCCGATTACGCGCGCAATCTACACCAAATACGAAGCGATCCCGAAGTGACGCAACTATGCAAGTGACGGTGATCGGCGCGGGCGCGATGGGTAGCCTGTTTGGCGGCCTACTGCACCGCGCGGGCAACGCGGTTACGCTTGTGGACATCCGGGCCGAACAGGTCGCGGCACTCCGCAAGCGCGACCTCATCATCGAAGAAATCGATGGCGCGCGGATCGCTGTGCGCGTGCCCGCAACGACCGACGCGGGCGAAGCCCTCGCCGCCGATCTTTTCCTGCTGTTCGTCAAAACTCCCTTCACCGCCGCCGCGCTCAAGCCATTCGCGGGGCGCATCCCGGCACGAGCGATGGTGCTGACGCTGCAAAACGGCATCGGTAACGACGAGGCGATCACGCGTGCGCTCGGACGACGCGCACAGATTTCGCTCGGTGTGACGGCGCAGGCGGCCACGCCGCTTGGGCCGACGGCGGTGCGCCATCGTTCGAGCGGACCAACGATCATCGGCCTCCCGGATGGGCAGCGCCCCCTCGAACTCGAAGCAATCGCGTCCGCATTCTCCGATGCGGGTATCCCGACGCGCACGACGCGGCATGTCTTCGAGCATGTGTGGCAGAAACTGCTCGTCAATGTCGGGATCAACGCGCTCACCGCACTCGCCAATCTCCCGAATGGCGAACTCTTCGCCGACCCGGAGTTGACAACTCTCGTGCGTCGGCTCGTCGCCGAAGCCGCCGCCGTGATGCGCGCGGAGGGCATCCCGGCCCCGCCGCGCGATCCGCTGGACTTCGTGCGGGCCGTCGCTGAAGCGACGCGTGTTGACCGTTCCTCGATGTTGGAAGACGTGCTCGCGGGGCGGCGCACCGAGATTGATGCGATCAATGGTGCGATTGTCCGCCTCGGCGAGCGCCACGGCGTTGATGTCACCGCGAACCGCGTCGTGACGACACTCGTCCATCACCGTACGAAGCAGCAGAAGGATTAGCCTTCATGCCGTACCGAAGTAGTGAGCGGGGTAGGGCATTGGTAGCGGGCATATGAATACTAACAACGTAATCCAGTAATCGGGTGGGGCAGGTTTCCGGGCGCCCTCCGGGCGGCATGCCAGGCTCACAGGTTGCAACCTGTGCCACCGGTCTTGTTCCCATTTCGTTGTTAATGTTTATATGCCCGCCCTCACCGAACAAATAGCTAACGCGGCGACGCCCGCAGGCCGACGCGCTCGCGCACTTCCCGCAACGTCCCCGTCGCCACCGATCGCGCCCGCGCCGCACCGTCGCCGAGAATCTGCTCGACGCGGTTGCCGTCCGCCGCGAACTCTTCCCGTCGCGCGCGGAAAGGTGCGAGCGCGGTATCGAGGTTGCGCGATAGCCATTCCTTGCATTCGACACAACCCTGAAGCGCATTCGTACAGCGGTGATAGACCTGCTCCTGCTCCTCAAGCGTGGAATAGGAGGTATGCAGCGTGTATACATTGCACACTTCCGGTCGTCCGGGATCGGTCCGGTAACGGCGTTGCGGGTCCGTGACCATACTGAGCACCCGCATCCGCAAGTCTTCCGGGGTGTCGGCGAGTTCGATGTGGTTGTCGAGCGACTTCGACATCTTGTGCGTGCCATCAATGCCCATCACACGGGGGAATTCCGTCAGTCGCGCCTGCGGCACGGGAAATGTCTCGCCGAAGCGGTGGTTGAAACGCCGGGCGATCTCGCGCGCGAGTTCGAGGTGCGGCAATTGATCCTCGCCGACCGGCACGGTCGTCGCTTTGTACAAGAGGATATCGCTGGCCATCAAAACGGGGTAGCCGAGCAACCCGTAGTTGACATTATCGGGGTGTTCCTCGGACTGTTCCCGAAAGGTGGGGACGCGCGTCAGCCACGAGAGCGGCACGATCGTCGAGAGGAGCATGTGGAGTTCAGTGATTTGGGGGATGTCGGACTGGGCGAAAACAACCGTTCGCGATGGGTCAATCCCCGCCGCGAGCCAGTCGAGAACCATGTCGCGCGTGTTGCGTGCGATGCGCTCGGTTTGTTCGAGCGTCGTCAGCGCGTGATAGTCCACGATGCAATAGAAGCATTCCGCCTCCTCCTGCAACGCGACATAGTTCTGGATCGCGCCCAGGTAATTGCCGATATGCTGCCGCCCGGTTGGGCGTGCGCCGCTAAAGACGCGGATCGGCGCATCCGCATCATTGGCGCTCGGTGAGGATGTTCGTTCGCTGTCCACTCAATCCTCCTGTCGTCTTCTCCCTGAGCAGGGAGTGTACCATGTCAAAGGAGCAGCGATGCATGCATCGGGTATGCTGTGGCGAAGAGAAAGGAGTGCACAATGTCCACTGTGCGGATCGGCCTCGTCACCATTGGTCAAAGTCCGCGACCCGACATGCGCGACACTTACGAGCGAATCCTCGGCTCGGCGGTTCAGGTCGTCGAGGCGGGGGCGTTGGATGGTTTAGCCGCCGCCGATGTGACACGGTTAGTCCCGGATCGCGGCGATGTACCCCTTGTGACGCTCTTCGATGGCGATGAGGTGCGAATCGGCAAACAACGCGTCACACCGCTGCTCCAACGCGCGATTCATCGCGTCGTCGAGGATGGCGCGGCGATCGTCGTCGTCCTTTGCACGGGCCATTTCGACGGGTTGCGGGCACGCGTGCCATTGATCGAACCCGACCGCGTGCTGGACGGATTCATGCGCGCCATCCAATCAACCGGCAAATTGGGCATCGTCATGCCCGACGGTGGGCAGGAAGCGATGATGCGGCGCAAGTGGCGCGGCTACGATCTGACCCTGGCAACGGCCTCGCCGTACCAGCTCCCGGCGACATGGGACGCGGCGATCAGCCGGTTCACGGACGCGGGCGTGGAGAGCATCGTACTCGATTGCATGGGATTCGGACCGGACGCCAAAGCGTATTTCGCTACTCATTCCGGCGTGCCAGTGCTGTGCGCCCAAACCGCGACCGCGCACCTTGTCCGCGATCTCGTCTGGACACCGACGCCCGTACACGCTTGAGACGACCCGCTAGATCGAGCCACAGGATGCCTCCAGATCCACATAGGGTGGCAGTGAGGTAGGCAAGCCCAGATACTCCGCTACTCGACATACTGTATGGGCAGGGAGCGGTTCCTGGCCCTCTTGCTCACGTTCGCGTGACGGAGGAGTGACAGAAGCAGGCCCGAGTGGACTGTGACCGGAGCGATGCGGATCGTCGGCCAGTTTATCCCCTGCGGGCGATGGTGATGATCTCCGGGCTGGTGTCGGTCGGCGGTTGCCCGGCCCAATCCCCGAACTGCTCCTCGATCTTCAGGTCCGCGTCGGACAGGAACCCAGACAGCGACGCCGCGTCGAGGAATCGGAGTGCTCCGTGGCTCACCTGTGGGCGATCCCAACCGGGGCTGGTGAACGTGCTGATGCTCTGAACGACGCTCCCTACGACCGGTGTCTCTACCCGGTACTCGCACCGCACCACGGCGCCAGTGGCATCGGTCACCGCGCCGCTGTAGCGCTCCGGCCAGCGCTCCCACGCGCGCACCAGCAGGTTGCGCGTCTCGAACGCGAAGTGACCGCCGTCGCTGAGCGCCGACCGGATCGCGGCGAGTGCGACGCGGATCTCGTCGTCCGCGATGAACTCCTGGAAGGCATGGCCGGTCATGACAACCAGGTCGAACTCCCGATCCCATCCGACCCCTGCAAGGTCACCGTGGACCCACTCGATGTCCGACCACCGATGCGCCTGGTTGAGCATACCCTCGGCCGGGTCAAGCCCGCAGAGCCGCCCCGTATGGCCGGACTCCCGCGCCACGTGCAACAAGGCGCCCGTCCCGCACCCCACGTCGAGCACGGCCCGCGCGGACATCACCAATGGCAGGTAGAAGGCGAAGTCGTCCCTCTGCCTCGGTGGCGGGCAAAACGCGTCATATAACGCGGCGAGACGGTCATCGGTGAACTTCTGCTCGATCTCGATCTCGATCTCGATCATACCGCCAGTCTACTCATGACGAGCAATGGCTCGGTCTGCGACCTACTACCCTTCGCCGAAAGTCGCGCGCAATCGCTCGATCTCCTCCGCAAGTTGGGTATCATCCAATTTGCGGAAGAGCGGCTTCGGCTTCGGCAGGGCGCGACCGGGTTCGAGGTCGCCATACGCCCACGCTTCGTCGGCGACACCGCCATGCGCGCCGTTCGGGTCGCCACCTGTGTAGCCGAGCATTTCGTGGACCTGCTGGGCGGAGAACGGGATGAACGGAGCGGTCAGGACGCGGAGCGCATGCAGCCCTTGCAGCGCGACAAAGAGCGTCGTATTCGTCCGCTCGGTATCAGTTTTGCCCGTCTCCCACGGCTTCTTGCGCTCCAGGTACCGATTGAACTCGGCGGCGAGCGCCATGATTGCGTTGATCGCGTCCTTCAAATGCACGCCTTCGATCATTATGCCGATTGCCGGGAATGCGGCACGAGCACGCGCCAGCATCTCGCGGTCATCGTCGTCGAGCGGCCCCGGCTCCGGCACCGCGCCGCCGCTGTAGCGCTGCGTGAGTGAAAGCACGCGGTTGACGAGGTTGCCGTAGGTCGCGACCAATTCATCGTTGTTGCGGCGGAAGAACTCCGACCAGGTGAAACTGGTGTCGCGTGCCTCGGGCGAACTGGCGATCACGAAGTAGCGCAGCGGGTCGGGGTCATACCGGCTGAGATAATCGGGCACCGTGATGACGATACCGCGGCTCGTGCTGATCTTCTGGTCGTTGAGCAGCATGTACTCGACGGCGGGCACATCGTACGGGAGCGTCAGCCCGCCGACGCCGAGCAGGATCGCCGGCCAAATGATCGTGTGGAAGGGGATGTTGTCCTTGCCGATGAAGTAAAACGCCTTGCTCGGCGCATTGCCCGCTTTGTCGAGACCCCACCACTGGCGCCACGCCTCCGGGTTGCCCTGCCGGTTCGCCCACTCGATGCTCGCGCTCAGGTAGCCGATCACCGCGTCGAACCAGACGTAGATACGTTTCTCCTCGAAGCCGGGCACGGGGATCGGTACGCCCCAATCGAGGTCGCGGGTGATCGCGCGCGGCTTCAGCCCTTCGCGCACCCAGTTCTCGGTGAACCGGCGCACATTCGGCCGCCAGTTGTCGTGCGTTTCGATCCACGCGAGCAGTCGTTCGGAAAACTGCGGCAGATCGAAGAAGAAATGTTCGGTCGCGCGCAACTCCGGTGTCGCCTGGGTCAGTTTCGAGCGCGGATTGATGAGGTCAACCGGGTCGAGCGTGTTGCCACAATTATCGCATTGATCGCCGCGTGCGTCCGCGTAGCCGCAAATCGGGCACGTCCCCTCGACATAGCGATCCGGCAGAAACCGGTTCGCGACGGGATCGAACATCTGATCCGTCGTCTGGGTGAAGAGATACCCCGCATTGAGCAGGCTGTTGAAGACCGATTGCGTGACCGCGATATGGTTATCGGTGTGGGTTTCAGTGTAGCATTCCCAGATCATCCCCATCCGGTCGAAACCGTCTTTGATGATGCCGTGATAGTACCGCGCGACTTCCTCGGGCGTTTTCCCCTCGCGATCTGCGACGAGCGTCACCGGTGTGCCGTGTTCGTCCGATCCGGAGACCATCAGGACATTGTTGCCCTTCATCCGGTGATAGCGCGCGAAGACATCGCCGGGGATATACGTCGCCATGTGCCCGACGTGGCGCGCGCCGCTCGCATAGGGCCACGCGACGCAGACGAGGATATTTTCTTTTTCGTCGCCGTTGGCTGCGTCAGTCGTCGTCGCTGTCACCGATAATACCCCCGCCAGTCATTGACCCGCACGCGCAGTACGTCGCGCAGATTCCAGAATGTATCCGCCAGTGGCCGCACCTTGCTTTGGGCGCCATAGCGCCATTGGACGGGCGCTTCGTAGATGCGGAATCCCTGCCGCCGGGCAATGGCCAGCACCTCGACATCGAACCCAGTCACGCGCGCGCCATGCACGACCGGCGCGTCCGCGCCATACAGGCGCAGCCTCGGGACAATCGCCGCGACGGCTGCGGCGCGGAAGAGTTTGAAGCCGCACTGAGTATCATTGATCCCCGGTACCGCGATCACCCGCACGAGCCCATTGAACACCCGGCCCATAATGTGCCGGAAGGCCGGCTCCCCTTCGCGCGTCGCACCCACCCCTTCGCGGGAGCCGATCACGACACCATACCCATTCTCCGACACGGCGAGGAGGTGGGTGACCTCGGTGATTGGCACCGCGAGATCGGCATCAGTGAAGAGGACGTTCACCCCGCGCGCTGCCAGCATCCCGGCGCGCACCGACGCGCCCTTACCGCGATGCGGCTCGCGGAGCACGCGACCGCTCCCGCAGGGGATTACCCGCATCGCGACCGCCGCCGTCTCGTCGCTGCTGCCGTCGTCCACGACAATCAACTCGGACAGAAATGGCTGCGCGGCCATGAACGACAGCACGGCACGGAGCGTATCGGGCAGGCGCGTCGCCTCGTTGTAAGCCGGAATGATAATGCTCAAGTGCGGAAGCAGGTCCGACGTTTGTTTTTCATCTGACCGCATGCCGCGCAAAGCCCTCCGGTTGACTCGCTTACCCGTTCAGCCGTCGCCGCGACGACCGTGCGCTCGGATTCTCGCATACTCCCGCTCAGGCGCATAGAGCAGGTCGTCGAGCGTCGCGATTGATGCCGTTCTCCGTGCCGCGAGCTGACGTCGCTGGCGCAACAATCGCGGCAGCATTGCGACGACTGCGAGTTGTCCACGCAGGCGGGCACGGGCGGCAGGCTCGCGGCAGTGGCGGACGCTTTCGCCCACGAATCGCATCTGTGCTCCCAGCATCCGCCATCCATACCGCTTCAAGATCGCCCCCGGCACATCTTTGACGAGCGCCGCGAGCATGTTGCGCCCGACATAATATGACGCGAGCGCGCCGCCCGCCGTGGCGCTGAGATGGTGAAAAACCACGGCGTCCGGCGCGAATGCCGTCTCGAGGCCCAGCAAACGCGCGCGCCAGTTGAGATCAACATCCTCGCAGTACATGAAGAATGATTCGTCGAATGGCGTGCCGAGCAGGTTGTCGCTCAACGCAAGGAGCACCGAGCGGCGGTAGAGTGCCGCCCCCCCCTGCGGCCCCCAAATCCACCGACCGCCGTCCCACTGGCCGTCGTCCCGCTCCCAGACGCCGAGGTTGCGCGGGACACCGTCCGTGCCGAACCCGTCGCCCGCCGCGTGGAGGATCGTCCGGCGATCCCAGAGGCGCAGTTTGCCCGCGACGGCCCAGGCGCGCGGATAGGCGTCGGCAGCGGCGACGAGGCGTTCCAGCCATGCCGGATCGGCTTCAGTATCGTTGTTCAGGAAGGCGACAAACTCGGTATCGGTTGCTGCGAATCCCGCATTCTGGGCGCGGGCCAATCCCCCATTCGTCGCGAAGCGGACGAGACCGACTTCGGGATACCGCAATGCCAGGGCACCGGCCGTGCCATCGCTGCTGCCATCGTCCACGACGACGATGCGGAACGGCTGGTAGGTTTGCTCGCGGAGCGCATCGAGGCATGGCGCGAGATAGCGTAGGCCGTTATACGTTGGCACGACGACGGTCAGCCTGCATGTCACAGATCGTGCCCTGCATGACCTATAGGGATATGTGTTCTCACCTTTGCCACGTGCATCATGGCGCGGGGGAGATCGCGTCGTGTTCCCAACTCATGTAGCGCGCCAACCCTCGACTGCGCACCATGTGACGGGCGAGGAGCCACGCCATGGGAGCGAATGCCGCATTGGGAACGTGTCGCACGAAGTTCTGCAAATGCGTGAACGTGCCGATCCGCGCGCGATGTCGCTCAACCGCATCGGTGTACGCGACGCTGGCGGTCGCCCAATCGCCGCAACCCGAGAGGAGGCGATCGAGCAAGCGGCCCGCCGCGTCGCCATCCTGGAAGGCGAAGCGGATACCCTCACCCGTCAACGGCAGGCAATGGCCCGCCGCGTCGCCGAGCAGCCAGACGTTGTCGAGCGCCGCCGGGCGCTGCTGCCACGGCAGGAGACCGCCGGTGCGTTCGAGGCCGCGCAGATCATCGGGCATCCCGAGGCGGCGCAGGAAGGCGCGCAGCAATTCGGGCAGCCCCTTCTGATTGTCGAACGCGCCCAATCCGACGCGCGATTCGTCGCCGCAGGGAAAGATCCAGCCGTACCCCCAGCGGACGATCTCCCGATTCACGTAAATGTGCATCGCATCGGTGCGATGCGGGACGGTCACTTCCATGCCGATCGTCAGGCGACCGCGATCCACAAAGCCCGGTTGCAGCGCGGAGGCGAGCGCCGCGCGCCAGCCGGTCGCGTCGAGGAAGTGGCGCGCCCGGATCGGCCCTTTGTCCGTCGTCACCGTTTGGCCGTCGAATTTCGCGATGCGTGCCTGGAGGAATGGGACATCCGGCGCCTGATCGCGGAGCGCGGCGCAGACGGCGTGGTGATCGAAAATCGTCCACGGCTCCGGGGAGCGATAGCGGACGCTGTTCAGTTTCGTGTGGATCACGCCCCAATCGGTCTCCTGAAGGCTGCCCGATAGGCCGCCGACATCCGCGAGTGTCCGCGTGGGCACCGCGCACGCCGAGTGACGCACCGCGCCGATGGCGTGTTCGTCGAGCAGGAGCACTCGCTCGCCGTGGTTCCTCAAGTGACGCGCGGCCGTCAACCCCGCATACGAAGCGCCCGCGATAATGACATCGTACTCTGGAGCAATCGTCGCCATGCACGTACGATACCAGAGCGGCGAGCGAAGCGCATGGTTGAAGTGGCAGGCGTGGGGTGGTATGCTGAAATCAACGATATGCAACCATCCGCATGAGCGGGTAATGTGACGAAAGAGGGATCCGTGGTTGCGAGTACGGTTGCACCGGCCGTCGAGTTCGAAACCGTCGTCGGCCTCGAAATCCACGCGCAACTCATTACCAATAGCAAGATGTTCTGCGGGTGCAGCGCGGCGGCCTTCGCGGGCGAGCCGAACGCGAACGTTTGCCCCATCTGCATGGGCATGCCGGGCGTGTTGCCGGTGATCAACCGCGCGGCGGTGCGGCAGGCGGTACGCGTTGCGCTCGCGTTGCACGGCGAGGTGCAGCGGGAAAGCAGATTCGATCGAAAGAACTATACCTACCCCGATCTACCGAAGGGCTACCAGATTTCGCAGTACGATCTGCCCCTCAGCCAGGGCGGATTCGTCGTCGTGATGACTGAGCAGGGCGAGCGGCGCGTGGGCATCACGCGCGTCCACATGGAGGAGGACACAGGCCGCTCGCTGCATCGCACGCACGCTGACGGGACGGGCTATTCGCTCGTGGACCTCAACCGCGCGGGCGTGCCCTTGCTGGAAATCGTCAGCGAGCCGGACATGCGCTCCGCCGAGGAAGCGCGCTACTATCTGGAAACGCTGCGCGACATCCTTCGCTACATCGGTGCATCCACGGGCAACATGGAGGAGGGCGCGCTCCGCTGCGATGCGAATATCTCCCTCCGACCACGCGGCGCCGATGCACTCGGCGCGAAGGTGGAGATCAAGAATGTCAACTCCTTTCGTGGCGTGTACCGCGCGATCCAATACGAGGTGCAGCGGCAGGCGCAGGTTCTCCGCGCCGGCGGCACGCTGATGCAGGAGACGCGCGGCTGGTCGGAAGAACGCGGCGTCACCTTGCCGCAGCGCACCAAGGAGTTCGCGGACGATTACCGCTACTTCCCCGAGCCGGATTTGCCGTCGCTCGTGCTCTCCGACGCCTTCATCGAGGAAGCGCGCGCGTCTTTGCCCGAGCTGCCGGACGCGCGCCGCCATCGCTACATGGGAGACTTCGGCCTCCATCCGAGCGACGCGCGGACACTGAGCGCCGCGCGCGACATCGGCGATTACTTCGAGACGATCCTCGGCGGTTCCACCGACCCGAAACGGGTCGCGCTGGCCGCGGCGCTCGTCACCAACGACTGGCTGACGCTCCACAATGAGCGCGGCCTCACGCTTGCGGACGCCCCATCGCCCGCGACGGTCGGCGGGCTGATGGACTTGATCGAGCGCGGTGCGATCTCGCGGAGCACGGGCAAAGAGGTCTTCGTGGCGATGGTCGAGACGAAACGAAGCGCCGAAGCGATTGTTGCGGAGCGCGGGCTTGCGCAGCAGAATGACCAGACGGCGATCATGGGGATGATCGAACGCGCCATCGCGGAGAATCCGAAAATGGTCGCCGATTACCGCAAGAACCCGAATGCGATCAACGCGCTCGTCGGGCAAGTGATGAAAATGAGCCGTGGCACGGCGAACAATCAGGTGGCACGCGAGTTATTGATACAACGGCTTGCGACACCTGAATAACGCAGCGATAGACCGGGAGAGATAGGACCTCCCGGTTTATTTTTGGTCTTTCCCCGGCGCGCGAAGGGTCGTCGGGCCTCGGTAGGTTCGGAGCGTGGCAACCGAGGGGAGTTTGTCGCACGCATCATCGGGAGGGATCACCTCACATGGTTGGTACACAGCTCGCACCCACCGCTATTGCGACCAATGGCGCGGTGCAATCGTCCATCGGCGAGCCGGGACGCAGCCTCTACGACATCGCCGTCGAGCAATTCCATCTCGCCGCCGACATCCTCGACCTCGATCCCGGCTGGCGCGCTATCCTCACGCACTGCAAGCGCGAACTCGTCGTCAATTTTCCGGTCAGAATGGACGACGGCTCGATCAACGTCTACACCGGCTACCGCGTGCAGCACAACATCGCCCGTGGCCCGGCGAAGGGTGGACTCCGCTACCACATGAATGTCGAAATCGCCGAGGTCCGCGCCCTCGCGATGTGGATGACGTGGAAGTGCGCCGTCGTCAACATCCCCTTCGGCGGCGCCAAGGGCGGCATCACCGTTGATCCCAAGCAATTGAGCATGGCCGAGTTGGAGCGCATGACGCGCCGCTTCGCCGCCGAGATCAGCGTGCTGATCGGCCCTGACCGCGACATCCCCGCCCCCGACGTCAACACCACGCCGCAGATCATGGCGTGGATTCTCGACACCTACTCGATGAACGCCGGGCACTCGGTGCCGGGGGTCGTGACGGGTAAGCCGGTCAATGTTGGCGGCTCGGTGGGCCGCAATGACGCGACCGGGCGCGGCGTTGTCTTTGCTATCCAGGAGGCGTGCCGCCGTACCGGGACGGCGCTCGAAGGCGCGCGCGTTGTCGTGCAAGGCTTTGGCAATGTCGGCGCCGTCGCCGCCCGCCTCGCCGCCGCTGCCGGGGCGACCGTCGTCGGCGTCTCCGACGTCACCGGCGGTATTTACAACCCTAAGGGACTGGACATCGCCGCCGTCAGCCATTATTCGGCGGAAAACGGCAACATGAATGGCTACCCGATGGCGGACGCCGTCACCAACGCGGAGTTGCTGGTGCTGCCGTGCGACATCCTGATCCCCGCCGCGCTGGAAAAGCAGATCACCGAGCAGAATGCCGACAAGATCACGGCGCGGTTGATTGCCGAGGCGGCCAACGGCCCCACAACCCCGGAGGCCGACGCGATTTTGTACGACAAGGGCGTGGTGATCCTGCCGGACATCTTCGCGAATGCCGGCGGCGTCACAGTCTCGTATTTCGAGTGGGTGCAGGCGCTCCAAGCCTTCGCCTGGACGGAAGATGAAGTCAACAGCCGCCTGCAAACGATCATGGTGCGCGCCTTCAACGATGTCTACGAACTCGCGCAGGAGCACAAGATCAACATGCGCACCGCAGCCCTCGTGCTGGCCGTGAAGCGTGTTGTGGACGCGACACAAACCCTCGGCATTTTCCCGTAACACCATGCGTTGAGCGAGGGCCAAGGCGAGAAACGATCACGGAAAGGGATTGAACCGCCATCTGCGTAGGGGCACCCGCGCCCCTACGCGGCCATCACGCCATCACCATCGCGAAAGAGTATTAGTTCGTTGCGTCCCCGACCAATGCGTCGCGCAACTGATCCTCGTGGGCGCGACGGGTGAGGGCGATAATCCGGTCGCCCGCCGCGAACCGCGTTTCTCCGCGCGGCATGACGAGATTGTTGTCCCGCACGACCGCCGCGACGATGGTGTCCGGCGGGAAGCGGACGGCCCGGATTTCCTGTCCGACGACGTGGGCATCCCGGTCAATGTCCACCTCGACAATCGCGAGATCGGCGTGGCGGAGCGTGCTGAGGTGAATCAAGGGCCGGTTCGGGATTTCTTCCTCGATCCGATTAAGGATGATGTTCGTCTGGCTAACGGTGGAGACGACACCGAGGCGGCGGAAAATCTCTTCATTTTTCGGGTTGTTGACCCGCGCGATCACTTTCGGCACCTTGAAGAGTTGCTGCCCGAGTTGGGGGGCGACGAGAATTTACAAGTCGTGGCCCCGCGGCGCGATCACCACAAAACCCCCCCCCACACCCCCCAATTTGAGGGTCG